>CAYWRV010000012.1:0-22215 GCA_964460865.1 uncultured Smithella sp.
TTTCCTACCAGCACCAAATCAACGATTCCTGTGTCTTTTCCTTCGGCATAATCATCTATGATGTATGCTTTTTCGAGATCCCCCAATCTGGTAAGTATGCTATCGACTACCTGATCAAGCCCCATGACCTTGCTGACCATGGAACGAAGCTCGGGAAAAAGTGGATGCTCACTGTTTGCGGTATAAAATACATTGCGCCCGTTTTTTTGAGACTTAAGGAGTTTTGTTTTGGTCAGTTGATTGAGTTCTTCGCGGACCGCATTGGTGGAAACATCCAGATCTTTTGAAAGTTCACGCAGATAGGCTTTTGTGCCGGGGTTGAAGAAAAAGCGCACAAGCAGGTTGATTCTGGTCTTTGAGGATATCAAACCTGAAAATAGACTGGTCATTGCTGCTCCGTTACGAGTAGTTATTCTACTCATAACAGATGCAGAATAATTGTCAAGATATTATTTCACTGAGTTGTCACTTGTAGAGCCGTTCATTGTCCTGGATATCCATCCACATGGCGAATAGAAGTGACTGGAAACTGCTGGAAAATAAAAAGAGAAATGCCAGCATAGTGATGGTGGAGACCTGGCCGCCGGAGAGCGCTATGAAGAGGATTTTAAGCCCGTAAGGAATGGCAACAAGTCCCAGGGCCATGGCGAAATGGTACAGAAGAAACAGCGGGTGAAAATCACGAAACAGGTATTTTATCCAGAGTCGTTGGAAAAAACTCTTGAAAAGGAGCCAGGAGATCCGGGGGATGACATTGTACACCTTCATTTTGGATGATTCGCCGACGTTGTAGACCGGTTTTATTTTCACTTCTTTGATCGTACAAAAGGCGATGTTCAGTTTAACGAGTATATCGTTGGGCATTCCGTAACGGGGGTAGATTTTATGGATCTCGATGGCGTTAAGCGCCCCCAGAGATATGGCCCTGAAGCCTGTTTGCGTATCGGATATATGCCAGTAGCCCGAAGCGATTTTGGTGAGGATGGAGAGGATGGAATTTCCAAAAAACCTGGTTTTGGGCATGACCAGGCGTGCGCCTCCATGGATGAGGCGGTTACCCTTCACATAATCGACATCTCCGGTCAGAATGGGTGTGCATATTTTTTCCAGCTCCGCCGGATCCATCTGGCCGTCGCCGTCCATGACGGCTGTACAATCGATGGCGTGGTCCCGGCACCATTTGTAGCCGGTGGCGATAGCTGCCCCTACACCGCCGTTTTTCAGATGGTTAATGAGGATGATGCGGTCGGTTTCCGTGCTTTGGTTGGCAATTTCGGAGGGTATATAGTAGCGAGCGTCACGCTGCTGCTTTTTCTTCAAGAGCAATTCGGCAGTGTTGTAGCGGTTATCAGGTGTTTCAATGCAGTTTTCTGTGATAGTCGTGGCCTGAGCACATTGGTCTTTAATACAGGATAGGACCACATCAGCCGTTTTGTCACTCGAGCAGTCATTGACGACAATGATGCGGTCCACAAACTCCGGCATCGTGGCCAAAACGCGGGCGATCTGTTTTTCTTCGTTATAGGCGGGAACAACTACTGCAACCGTTTTGTTATACAGCATGAGAATCCCCCGAAAGACGAACATTTTCTTATTCTTACTATTTTACCTTTGATTTGTCCAAAATAAATTAATCATAATGTGCCAATTTGATTGATGTTCCATCATATGGAACCGGCCTGCTGCGTAAATGCGCGGCCGGGATTAACCCTTCAGTGTGTCGGCCAATGCTAAATGTAAGTTTTTTGGAAAAAGACATAGATAAATAAAAAGTCTTTAAAAACAATAATTAATATTGTCTGAGATTTTAGGCCCGTTCGGAAAACCGTATGTATCAGGCATCCCGGCCCAAGTAAGTTTATTTGCCTTGACATTAGTTTTTCTTTAGTTTAAAAACTAAATTGACTTTTGGTCAGTAAGTGACCGAGCCCCATTTTTTTCGGCTCAAAGTCTTCGATCAGGGACTGTTAAAGGGACGAAATTGAAGAAAAAACAGCGCCGGCTGCCCACCCGATGCATCGCTTCCCTGATTATCAGAAATTGATTCCGAATGTAACTTCCGGCAGAGTCAGTTTCAGGGTTTTTAATTCGTTTCACAGTGGAAAGGGAGCCACGGAATGTCCGAGTTCTTTTCTGCAGCATTTCTCACTTCAAGGCCAGGCAGGTCGTCTGCTCTTTACAGAGCAAGATTCATTCGTCGAAGTTTTCTGTACGCATTTCTTTTTAGATCAATTAAAAGCGTCAAATTAATCAGGGAGGCCATGTTGTATTTTCCACAGCGCTTTATCTGCGCGCCGCCGGCATCAGCCTCCGCGAAAGGATGTGATAGACGCGAAATTGTCGCATAACGCCAAAAGTGAACCGGTCCTATCATGGTTCATGAGATATTGAGTGAGGTAACGTGATTCAATCGAGGAGCGGTCGGCCTCAAACAAATTATGAGCTCCAAAAACTTGGCGGCTCATAAGAAAACGAAGGAGGAGAATAATGTCACTAGAGATCAAGAAAGCTGCTGTATTAGGTGCGGGAGTCATGGGCGCGACCATCGCGGCTCATCTGACCAATGCCGGTATCGAGTGTTATCTGCTCGATATCATTCCATTCGAACTGACGGAAGATGACAAGAAAAAAGGCTTGACGGAAAAGAGCCCGGCATGGAGGAACCGTTTTGCGGCAAACGGCCTGGCCGGTGCGACGAAGTCAAGACCCGCCAGTTTCTTCACAAAGAAGAATGCCTCGATGATCAAGATCGGGAACTTCGAGGACAATCTGAATTGGCTGGCGGATGTGGACTGGATTTGTGAAGTGGTTATTGAAAACCTGAAAATCAAGCAGGATTTGTTTGCCAAGGTGGAAAAGGTGATCAAGCCCACCTGTATCGTTTCGACGAATACCTCCGGTATTCCCATCAAAGATATCAGCGCGAAATTCGGCGCAAATCTGAAGAAACATTTTCTGGGAACACATTTTTTTAATCCTCCCCGCTACATGAAGCTGATGGAAATCATCCCCGGCGAGGAGACTGATAAAAAAATTATCGATTACATGGTGACATTCAGTGAAAAAACTCTGGGGAAGGGTGTTGTCATTTGTAAAGACAGCCCCAACTTTGTCGGCAACCGCATCGGTTCATTTGATATGTCCAATGCGCAGCGCATTATGGTCGATAAAAAACTGAAGATCAACGAAGTTGACGCTATTGTCGGCAAGGCCATCGGACGCCCCGGCACAGCCATCTTCGGCACGCTCGATCTGGTGGGTCTCGACACGGGCATGCATGTTCAGAAAAACCTCTATGACGCGGTACCCAACGATGAATCACGCGATATGTTCCTGCCACTGCCTTTCGGTCAGAAAATGATGGAAAACAAATGGCTGGGCAACAAAACCAAGCAGGGCTTCTACAAGAAAACCAAAGACGAAAAAGGCAAGTCCGTCAAATTAATGCTTGATTATGAAACCATGGAGTATGTGCCGTCTGACCGGCCGAAGTTTGCTTCCATCGAAGCGGCCAAGAAGAAGGAAGACGTGGCTGAATCTATGAAAGCCGCGTTTTTCGGCGACGATATCGCCTCCGAATTTATCCGCGAATATCTGTGCAAGAATTTCATCTATTCCGCCAATCGTGTGGGTGAGATCTGCGACAACATCATGGCCATAGATAACGCGATGAAATGGGGTTACAACCACAAGCTCGGCCCCTTCGAGTCCTGGGATGCGGTGGGCGTCAAGGAATCGCTCGAGGTGATGAAAAAGCTGAAGCTGAAAGTTCCCAAAAAAGTCGAGGAGATGGTTAAGAAAGGGTGTGAATCCTTCTATACAACCAAGGAAGACGGAAAGTACTACTACGACTTTGAGAAAAAGGCCTACGCAAAGGTTGATGAAAACCCGCGCATCATTTTCCTGCCGGATCTCAAGAGCCGGAACAAGGTCGTCAAAGAAAACGCCAGCGCCAGCCTCATCGACATAGGTGACGGCGTGGTTTGCCTCGAATTCCATACCAAGATGAACGCTATCGACAACGACTTCACGGCCATGCAAAATGAGGCGCTGGACATTGTTGAGAAGGATTTCGTGGGTCTGGTGATTGCTAACCACGACGAGCGGGCCTTCTCGGCGGGCGCCAATGTGTTCCAGGTACTCACGGCCGCCCAGATGGGGCAGTGGGATCTGATTGAACAGGGTGTCGAGGCACTGCAGGGCGCTAATATGAAAATGAAATACCTCTCCAAGCCTGTCGTCACAGCTCCGGCCGGTCTGGCTCTGGGCGGCGGCTGCGAAATTGCGATGCATGGCGCACGCTGCCTGCCCAATGGCGAATTGTATATCGGGCTGGTGGAAGTGGGTGTCGGCGTGGTTCCCGCAGGCGGAGGCTGCAAGGAGCTTCTGGTGCGTCTCACCGAAGGAATTCCGGATGGCCTCATTGAGCAGGGCTTCAACCTCCAGTATCATATGGGCAAAGCCTTTGAAAACATCGCCATGGCGAAGGTTGCCACCAGTGCGGCCGAAGCAATGGAGCTGGGTTATGTACGTAAATCAGAAAAGATCAACATGAGCCGCGACCAGCAGATTTTCGAAGCCAAGCAGCTGGTCCTCATGCTGGCGGCCGACGGATACAGACCTCCCAGACCTGCCCTGATCCCCGTGATGGGTGAGAATTTCCGAGGTTTGACCAATGCCATCCTGCAGAATATGTACTATGGCAAATTTGTTTCCGAGTACGATGTGCACGTCTCGAAGAAAGTCGCCTATGTGCTGTCCGGCGGCGATTGCGCGGAAGGCACATTTGTTTCCGAGCAGGAAATTCTGGATCTGGAAAAAGAGGCTTTTGTCAGCCTCTGCGGCGAAAAGAAGACACAGGAACGCATCATGTACATGCTCAACAAAGGTAAGCCGCTGCGTAACTAAAAAAAACGATAAAATCACAGACGCGGCGGTCTGTATAAAATTTCCCCGCGTCTTCATGACACGAAGGAGGAATATCATGAGTGATGCTGTAATTGTTGAATCAGTAAGAAGCCCGGGCGCTCGTTATAGAAGGGGAGGTCTCGCGCAAACGAGAGCAGATGAATTTGGCATTCAGGTTCTTAAAGGTCTCCTGGCCAGGTTGCCCCAGGTAAAGCAGGAAGAGATTGACGATCTGATCGTCGGCTGCTCTTTCCCGGAATGCGAACAGGGAATGAATCTGGGAAGAATTCTGGCGATAGGTGCCGGCCTGCCGATTTCCGTTTCCGGAATGACCGTCAACCGGTTCTGTTCATCGGGACTTCAGGCGATTGCCGACGCCACGGCCAAAATCCGCGCCGGCTGGTCGGAGATCATCATTGCCGGGGGCTGCGAGACAATGACCCACATCCCGATGGGCGGCTCCGCCATGCGTCCCCACCCGGACTGGGACTATGGAAGTTTGTCCGATGTCTATATCAACATGGGCAACACGGCGGAAAATGTTGCGATGAATTACAACATTTCCAGAGAAGACATGGACAAGTTCGGAGTAGAAAGTAACCGCCGCGCCTATGAAGCGATCAAAGCCGGAAAGTTCAAGGAAGAAATCATTCCGATCAAGGCGGCGAAATATGCGGTAAAAAACGGCAAGCGTATCCGCGAGTATGTGACATTTGATACGGACGATGGTGTGCGCTGGCCGACTAAAATGGAAGATATGGCCAAACTGAGGTCTCCCTTCAAACTGGGCGGCAACGTGACGGCGGCCAATTCTTCACAGATGACTGATGGTGCGGCATTCTCCATGCTGATGACGCCTCAGAAGGCCAAAGAACTGGGCCTGAAACCTATTGCAAAACTGACCAATTATGCGGTGGCCGGCTGTAAATCAGAAGAGATGGGCGTGGGACCCGCTTACGCTATTCCCAAGGTTTTGAAGCAGGCGGGCCTGACCACCAAAGATATCGATGTTTTTGAAATCAATGAAGCCTTCGCTTCGCAGGCGATCTATTCCTGCCGTGTGGTCGGCATTGAAGATCGCTACTGGGCAGGCGATATCAACCCCAACGGCGGCGCCATCGCTTTGGGGCATCCGCTTGGATGTACGGGCGCAAAACTGACTGCTCAGTTGCTGCATGAAATGAAGCGGCGTGGCTCCAAGCGCGGCATCGTTTCTATGTGTATCGGCGGCGGCATGGGCGCAGCCGGTATTTTTGAGATGCTCTAAAGGGCACCCTCCAGCTTCTGGCTGACACAGTCGCCAAGACCCTTCCGCCATCGGGTTAACTACGGTGGCGGAAGGGTCGGCGGTATTTTTTAAAATTTTCTTTGGCGGTTTTGTGAAAGTCAAAATTGCCCGTTCAGATTAAATTCTTAAATGTTTCCAATTCGGCCACACGGCGTTGGCCGGAGCACGATCCTCGCCTTCGCCGGAGACAGGCGTCAATATGCCCGCTCGATTTCAATTTTTCACAAAATAGATGGCTGCAGGGTGGTTTGTCTCGAAGGATTCAGACGGAGAGCGTTCGCGCCAACATTTCTTTGATTACTTTGGGATTGGCTTTGCCGTCGGAGGCCTGCATAACCTGGCCGATGAGAAAGCCCATGGCTTTGGCCTGACCGCTTTTGAAATCCGCCACCGCTGCAGTATGCTCCGACAGTACACGTTCTACCAGCGTTGCAAGCTCATCCGTATCGGATACCTGTCCCAGCCCCCTGGCTTTTACGATATCGTCGGGGGGGGCATCGCTATCAAACATGAGCGAAAGAACATCGCGCGCCGCCGCGGCGTTGATTTCATCTGCGGCCAGCATGGCAAGAAGCCGGGCCAGTCTTTGCGGCGTAACAGGGCTGTGGGTAAGTTCCAGGTTGCGCTGGCGTAAAGCGGGCAGAAGCTGTGTGCTCACCCAGTGCATGGCGGTGCGGGCGGCGACACCGTGACGGATCAGCTCTTCAAAGTACGAAGCGGTTTCCGGATCGGAACCCAGGTATGTCGCCTCTTCTGTGGAGAGGCCGTATTGCTTGACAAAGCGCTCGGCCAGTGCTGCGGGCATTTCCGGAAGCTGTGCGCGCCAGGCGCTGATTTCGTCCGGTTGGATAATGATTTCGGGGATGGACGGATCAGGGATACAGGGTGCCTCGAATTTTTCTCTCATCGGAAGAGTGGTTTTTTTATCCGCATCCCACAAGCGTGTGTGTTCCGTTATTGCCTCGCCCGACCGCACGGCGGTGCTTTGTCGGCTGATTTCATGGGCCAGGGCATCTCCCACGTGCCGGACGGAGTTCATGTTTTTGATTTCCACTTTTGTGTTCATCTGATCCGTGCCCTTCGGCCTGATGGAGATATTTGCGTCGGCGCGCATGGTGCCGCTTTCCATACTGCACTCGGAGGAGCCGACGTAGCGAACCTGCGTGCGCAGTGTCTTGAGAAATTCCATTGCCTGGTGCGGTGTACGAAAATCCGGTTCGGTGACTATTTCAACAAGGGGTGCTCCGGCGCGGTTGAAGTCCACCAGCGAAACGGGTGTTCTGCCATCCAGTTCATGCATCAGTTTGGCCACATCCTCTTCCATATGAACATGATGAATGCGCAGCCGTTTGACGGATCCGTCCTCATCCGTGATATCCACCCAGCCCCCGCGCGCCAGCGGCTGATGGGCCTGAGAAAGCTGATAGCCTTTGGGCTGATCCGGGTAGTAATAGATCTTCTGGTCAAACGCGCTTTTTGTTTGAATTTCACAATTGAGCCCCAGGCATAAAAGGGCTGCTTTTTCCAACGCCGCACGGCTCAGGCGCGGCAGAGAACCGGGAAACCAAAGGCACACATGGCAGGTGTTGATATTGGCCTCGTCGCCGGGATTGTTGGGGCAGTCACAAAAGAGTTTCGTGGCGCAGTTGAGCTCTATATGTATTTCCAATCCGATGACAGCTTCAAACTCCATTATGCTTTCCCTCCTGCCCTCAACCGATGAAGATATTCACCAAGGGCGATTACACGGCCGCAGGCACCCTGTGCTGCTGCAAGCTCAAAACCATGATTGCCAGCTGATGCGGGCGGGACGTACATGGCCGGCAGGCCGACAACGTTGGCGTATGCCGTAAATTTGCATTGCTCATAGAGTCTGTCCAGCGTTCCGGCATCGACCGGTTTTTGTGCCGGCAAAACCAGCGCGTCTGTCTGTGTAAAGAGCCGGGCCGCCACTTTCAACAGGCGCGCGCGGATCCGGCAGGCATTTTCATAGGCGTCGTAGCGCTCAAACTGGAAATACGCTCCCTGAATCAGATAGCTTTTCACAAGTGTCCCGAAAAAAGCGCCCCGTGACTGCAGATACATTTCGTTCCAGTTTTTGGCTCCTGGCGCGCGCCTTCCGAAGCGCACGGAATCATACCGGCCCGCGGCGGACGAGGCCTCGACCGACCCGACAAGGCGATGTACGACAAGACACAAGCCATAGTCAGGCCACGAAAGAGTCCTTATCTGAAATCCCGCTTTTTTGAGCTCACTCATCTGTTGGTGAAAGGCATCGCGCGTGTCACCGGAGAGCAGGGTGGTCGCTTCTTCTATGATGCCCAGAGTGAATTGCTCAGGCTTTATACTCTCTATGGAAACTTCCCGGTATTCAAGCTGCGGCTGTGAAAAATCTCTCTCATCCGGTCCGGCTATCACTTTAAGGACGGTGCCGATTGTTCCCGGGTCATTGGCCAGAATTCCGCAGGCTTCCATCGAAGGGACAAGTCCGGCAATGCCGGAGCGGGGCACCAGCCCCCATGAGGGCTTGAATCCCCACAGATTATTACGAGCGGCGCTCAGGCGAGCCTCGCCCGCCAGATCGAGCAAAAGTTCCGCATCGGTTGTTTTGGCCCCGGTGGGGCTGCCGGCTGTGCTTTTGCCGTTGATCCCGAGGCCAAGTTCATTTGCGTGTGTCATGCCTGCAAGCACTGCTCCGTTTTGCTTAAGTCTTTCTATTACCGTAGCGTCATCGGGCGATGAATACCCGGCCAGCGCCTCCGAGCCTGCCACGGCGGGCCAGCCGGCAATGCCGATTGTCGGCTGCACAGCTATTTTCAGTCCGGAAAGTGTGCCGTCGCTGCCGGACGGGTCCGGGTTTTGGTAGGAAAAAACTGAGTCCATAAATTATCCTTTATTCCAGAATGGCCGGAACTTTATAAAAATTTCCCTTAACCGCCGGTGCGCTTTTCATCAATCCCCCACTGTCAGCCGCCTCCGAACGTTTTGCCTCAAGTCCCGGACGCGTGCGATGCGGAGCATGTATCACCGACCGTATCGGTTTGTCATCCCCCGCCTCGCGGCAGGCGATAGCGGCGAGTTTTTCGGCTTCACTGATGACATTTTCCAGTGCGGGGCGTTCGTCCGGCGAAATGCCGATACGCGACAGCCATGACAGGCGGTCGAGCCGGTTTTCTTTTTGAGCGGCACCGGGAAGGTCTTGTCTGCCGCCCAGGTTTAAAAGACCCAGTTCAACAAGCTGTTCATGCTTGACCTGAGCGGGAGCGCCGGTGAGCGGGCAGGCGGCGGAGCGGTTTTTGGGAAAGGCGATGACATCGCGGATCGACTGTGTTCCGAGGATCATCGACACCACTCGATCCATCCCCAGCGCAAGCCCTCCGTGTGGCGGCGCGCCGTAATCGAAGGCCCTTAGAAAGAAGCCGAATTTCTCCCTCATATCTTCTTCGGTAAGCCCCAATGCTGTAAAAATCTTGCGCTGAAGTTCGCGGTTGTTGATGCGGATGCTCCCTCCGCCCAGCTCTTCTCCGTTCATGACCAGGTCATATGCTCGTGAATGCAGGCTGAGAAGTTCATCTATGTTTTTCGGGTCGAAATCAGTGCGGTCCGGCGCCGTGAAGGGATGATGGCTCGAGGTAATTCCCCCATCGTCTGTCGGTTCAAAAAGTGGAAATTCGGTGATCCAGACCGGGTAAAATGTATTTTCGGGAATCAGCCCCAGGCGGGCTGCCAGATGAAGGCGAAGCTGCCCCAGAGCCGACGTAACTGTTGCGTAGGACGGGTCGGCAACCATGATGAGCACATCGCCGTCCTGCAGGTCGAAGCGCTCTTTAAGTCCGGCCAGTTCCTCCTCGCTGAAGAACTGAACAATGTTTGATTCGAGCCTGCCGTCTTCGGCGCGCATCCAGGTCATGCCCTTGGCGCCGAAAGAAGGAGCAATTTCCCTGGCGTATTCATTTTGCAGGACGTTTTTGCTAAGCGCCTCCGATTGCTGTTTGACATTTATGCCTTTGATGCAGCCACCTCGTTTGAGTATCTGGCGGAAAATAGAGTAATTCGTGTTGGCAAAAAGATCGGTCGCGTCCACAAGGCGCAGGCCGAAACGAAGGTCGGGCCGGTCCGAACCTGTTGTATCCATTGCCTCGGTATAGCTCATGCGGGGAAAAGGACGGGGAAGTGAAATGCCGCCCACGGCGAACATCCGCACAGTAAGCTCTTCGATGAGCGTATAGAGAAACTCCTCGTCGATGAAGGAGGCTTCCAGATCGAGCTGTGTAAACTCCGGCTGGCGGTTGGGGCGCAGATCTTCATCACGGAAACAGCGGGCAAGCTGAAAATAGCGCTCCAGACCGCCGATCATCAGAAGCTGTTTGAAAAGCTGCGGCGATTGCGGCAGAGCGTAGAAGCTGCCCTGATGAACACGGCTGGGCACGAGGTAGTCGCGTGCTCCCTCGGGCGTGCTCATCGTCAGAATCGGTGTTTCCACCTCGACAAACCCCTGTTCGTCCAGGAACCGGCGTACACACTGGAAAATCTTGTGGCGCAAAAGCAAATTGCGGTACATCGACTGACGGCGGGTATCGAGATAGCGGTACTGGAGGCGTACCTCTTCGGAGACGCCTTCCGCGGAGCTTTTTTCCGCGCCTGCCACCATGGCTTTTTCGGAAATGGTGAAAGGCGGAGGTTCGGATTCGGATAAAAGCCGAAGCGAGCTGACGATGACCTCGATCTTGCCCGTTTCGATATGAGGGTTTTCCGTTCCGGCGAGTCTCTCTTTCACTTCGCCCTCGACACAAATACAATATTCGGCTCTTAAAGAAGCAGCAGCCTCACTCACTTCGGAAGGGGTGCCCTCAGGGTTGAAAACAATTTGCACTATCCCGCTTCGGTCGCGCAGGTGAACAAAAATCACTCCGCCGTGATCGCGGTAGGCATCCACCCACCCGCAAAGCTGCACTTTTTGACCGATATGCCGTGCCGTCAGGCCGCCGCAAAATACCCGTCCGGAAAAATTCATTAAATATCAATCCTTTCTATTCAAGGCATCGGATTTAAATATAAACCACAGATGAAATAACCGCGCGGAGCGTATCAAAACTGTCTGATTCTTTCAAGAATTTAAAGGTGGGAAACCGCGGATCATGACCTAAAAATTAACTGTTCACCGCCCTTCAGGACAGACTGAGGCTTGATGTAACAACGGGATTGGTTTGATTAGGCGGGATTGATGAAGGTGCAAATATCAAGCTGTTTTTGTCGTGGCCGGATAGCCGGGTGACGGTTATCCCGGCGGCCCGGCAGGAGCATGGCCGGAGCATGCTGTGTGTTAAAAAAAGCACCCAAGGCAATGGCTTGAGTGCTTGTCAGGTCATGGTGGGCAATGTGAGATTCGAACTCACGGCCTTTGGCTTCGGAGCCCAGAACCGAGCCTTTACCGGCATTTACCGTCTTTAACTTCTATGTAACAAAATCAAAGCTAAAACAGACTGTTAGGTGTGGTATATTTTTTCTTGACTTACCGACATTTACCTGTATATTTGTCTTGGGGGTGGGAAATACGGTGGGAAAAAGAGCCTTTGGCTTTAATTTTTTGCGGTTCATGGGGCGCTTATGAAGAGGCAAAAGACGAATTACCCGGGTGTATTTTACAGGCTGGCAGATCGGATCGGCGGCAAAGGTGAGGAAAGGGTATTTTATATCCGTTACAAAAAAGACGCCAAAACCATCGAGGAAAAAGTCGGGCGTCAATATGCCGATGCCATGACTGCCGCGAAAGCTTCCCGGATCAGGGCCGACATTATCGAGGGCCGCCGGGAGCCCAGAAGAGAAACCCGCGAAGCGGCGAAAGTAGAACAGACAGAGCCGGAAACATGGACAATGGAAGCCCTTTGGGACAAGTATGCACAGGTAAAAGCCGATTTAAAGGGGTTGCGAAGCGATATGAGCCGTTTCGATAAGCATATCAGGCCGGTGCTAGGTGCAAAAGAACCCCAGGAGATCACACAAGATGACATTGACAAATTACGATCCGAATTATTTAAGCAATACAAACCGCAGACTGTTAAACATGTTTTGTCTTTATTGAAGAGGATTGTCCGCTTTGGCTTCAAAAGGCAGCTGTGCGGGGAGCTGTCCTTTCCTGTTGATCCTGTAAGGGTTGACAACCGGACTACCGAGGATTTGACGGCCGATCAACTGGCTAGGCTACTTAGGGCATTGGATGATTCGCCGGACATAACGGCGGCCAATATGATGCGGATGGCGCTGTACACCGGCATGAGGCGGGGGGAACTGTTCAAGCTGAAATGGACGGACATTGATTTTGAGCGTAATTTTATCGACATCCGACAACCTAAAGGCGGAGTCAGTCAGAAAATCCCGCTTAATAATCCGGCAAGGGAAGTTTTGAAAAACCATCCGGTAACGGGTGATCATGTTTTCACGCGGCGCGACGGTGGGCCGCTTACAGATGTTCGGAAGCGAGTCAACAGAATCAAAGCGGCGGGCGGGATCGGTGCGGACTTTCGGGCGCTTCACGGTTTGCGACATGCCTATGCGTCTATGCTTGCGTCAAGTGGACAGGTGGATATGTACACACTTCAACGGTTGCTGACACACAAGTCACCGCAAATGACGCAGCGATATGCTCACTTGAGGGACGAAACGCTAAAGGCAGCCTCAGAGCTGGCCGGGAATATAATTGATCGTGCACGGGAGGGGTAACAATGGCAAAACAAACAAAAAAGTTGAGTCGGGCGCAATGGGAGTTTTCACAACGAAACCCGGAAAAGAAAAATGCCAAAATGGAAGAAGCGGCATATCTTGAACCATCGCATAATTTTATACAAGACTTAAGAGCACGCGACGGCCTATCAACTGAACCATTTGAAGTTTTTTTAAAAAATGCAAGCTGCTTCCCGGCGGCTAGACAATCGCAAGTGGTGCGCCAATATAGGCTTGAAACAAAGGGCTGGAAAAAAAAGATCACCCAAAATGCCGGGTGGGTGGTTCGTGAATTACTGTCCGGTGATTCCGAAAATATCCTGATCCTTTCAATAGACTTAACGCGATCAAAAGAGGCGATTTTAGAAGAGGTTGCTGATCTGATCACGGCGGCAAAAAGCGAGAGAGGAACAAAAGAAACCCGCCTAAAATGGCTTTCCATCGTCGATGAACTTCTGAAAGTTTGGGATGCTTGGGATGGGTATGGGCAAAGACGATGTTTTCATTTGGTTGCGCGAAAACTCAAAGTGCCAGAATCGACAGTCAAGGCACGCTGGCGGCTGGCATATCAACTAATCAACGGGAAGGAATACTCAAAAGAACAGGCCGCAGCTTCAGCGGATGAATTATGCGCCAAATGTAAAGATCAAGGCAAATGTTATCGCGTCGTCAACGGCGTGATGGACTTTTATCCTTGTACCGCATATTTAAAACTGACTGGAGAGAGTTGCACACGCGAACGCCTCTTAGAGAACTTTGATGCGGTTGCGGACAAGTACATATCTGACACCTTTTAACACTCCCGCAATATAACCCCCCTGCTTATCTTGTCTTTACCATAGGTAAGTGAACGACAAAAAACTTACTGAAAGGGAAAGACATGAAGAAGTATCTCACTGAAAAAGAAGTCTCAGAAATAACCCAGCTAAAACTTCCGACACTTCGCAATCACCGGCACGCGTCGCGGGGTATTCCTTACATCAAAATAGGCAGCTCCGTCCGCTATGATCCCGACGATGTGATGAAGTTTATGCAGCAGAACCGGATCGATCCCGAGGGGAGGGCTGATCGATGAACCGCACAATGCAAGCTGCTGTTGAGTACACCGAGCGCTTCAACTGGTCGGTCGTTCCCCTCGCCCCTCGTTCAAAATTCCCGCCCAAAGGGTTTAAGGTATTACCCTACCGAGAAAGGATCGCCAAACGGGAAGAAATCGAAAGCTGGTGGCGAAGCAATGCTGACTACAACATCGGACTGGTTACTGGCCGAATTTCGGGAATCTTGGGGATCGATCACGACAAATACAACCCCGGTTATTCAGAAGCTGAAGCATTGCGCTTCATACCCGACGACGTTTTTACCCCCACTTCGATGACACCGAGAGGAGGCCAGCATCAGTTTTTTGCTTACCCGGATGAAAAAATAAGCATCGGTGCCGGGCTGATCCCGGGGTTGGATTACCGGGGGGAAGGCGGCTTGCTTGTCATGCCCCCATCCATGGGCGAAAATGGCAAGCCATACAAATGGCTGATCGAGCCGGCCGAGACCGAGCCGGCAATCCTTCCGAGCGAGCTCAAGCGAGCACTTATTAATAATAATATAATAAAAAATAATATATTAAATAATAGGGATGACGACAATTATGACGACACTGCAAAAAAATTCTTCACCGAAGGCAGGCGGAACGAGGACATTTTCACCACTACCCTTGCACTTGTAAAGCAGAACCTACCTAAAAAACTAATTCGCCAAGCTATTGAAACCATTGCGAATAATTGCCGTCCACCCTTACCAAAGGACGAGGTTGAGAGCGTTTTAAATTCGGCCTTTGAGCGCGGAAATAGAGCGGAAAGGAACTTGGCGGCCGATGTTCGAGCTTGGGTTTTGTCAACAAATGGCAACTTCACGTCAACAGACGTCGCCAGATGTCAACAAGTGTCAACACGAGGTGATTTGCAGAACCTGTCTATGATTCTGAAGCGCCTTGTCGACGAAGGCGTAATTGAGCGTTACGGTAATAAAAACGGGTGCTTCAGACGCGTTGAGACTGAGCTGGAACCGCTGGACTGGAAAAATGCGAACACAACCCCCCTGCCTTTAAAATGGCCGTTCGGCATTGAAAACCTCGTAAACCTCTTCCCCGGAAATATTGCCGTCATAGCCGGGGCTCCAAATGCCGGGAAGACTGCTTTCATCCTAAACTTCATCCGTTGGAACATGCACACGCACCCGATCCATTTATTTTCGAGTGAAGGGGGGCCGGAAGAGCTGCGGATGCGGCTTTCAAAATTTGATTTGCCCATCGACGAGTGGAAGTTTAACGCCTGGGATCGATCCGGCAATTTCGCGGACGTGATCCGACCGGATGCTGTCAATATTGTGGATTATCTCGAGCTTCACGACGATTTTTTCAAAGTCGGCGGGATGTTAAAGGCCATCAGCGATAAGTTGAGATCAGGCTCCTGTCTTATTGCACTTCAGAAAAACAAGGGCAGGGATGAAGGATTGGGCGGAGTCCGCGGGCTGGAAAAGCCGCGACTTTACCTGTCAATGGACGCGGGCGTTTTGAAGATCGTCAAGGGGAAGTCATGGGCGGAAAGAGAGAACAACCCGAACGGCCAATCTGTCAGGTTTAAGTTGGTCGATGGTTGCAAGTTTTTAATTCAATCCCGCTGGGAAAGGAGAAACGAAAATGAAGTTTAGGAAAGGAGTCTATATCGACGGAAATTACTTAGTCCTTAACATTCGGTACCCATATGACATCGAGTTAAGCCGAATTGATACGCCGGTGAAAGCCTATCAATGGATCGTACATCTTCTTGAGAAGAACTGGGTGACACGGGCGGTGCTCTCCGAGATGGTCAGTCTTTTGGAAGAAAAGTTCGGGTACAACCTGCACGACTACTACGACATTCGCAATGAGGGATTATGAACAAACCGAAGCGTTTTTGTGCCTCCCCGATGTGCGGCCGGGTTGCAGTTTACGGTGCGTGGTGCGCTAAACACCGGCCAGAGAGGAAGCGGAAACCGAAACAGGCTGATCCGTTCTACCTATCAAGGGCGTGGCGGAGGTTCAGAGCGTGGTATTTGGCCAACCACCCTTTTTGCGAGCTGTGCTTAAAAAAAGGACAACTGGTCACGGCGAAAATGGTTGACCATGTGATCGAGTTGAAGGACGGCGGGGCTCAGTTGGCGGAAGAAAACGTCCAAGCGCTTTGCTGGAGCTGCCATGCAAACAAAACCGCGAGAGAAGCGGACAGAAGAAAATCGTCAGGCACTTTTGGCCATAACCGCGCGGGGGAGCCGAAATCTGAGTTAATTTCAAGAGGTTAGGAAAGTGGGTAAGAGAGGACCGAAAACCGCTGCTAGGAAAGCCATAAAATCACGTCCGGCGAGCCGTTCAAAGACATTGCCATGGTTGAAAAATGGTTTGAGTCGCGTTGACCGTGTCATTGTGTTTTGTGAATTTTTACCAATCACCGCCGGTGTCCATGCCGGCCAGCGTCTGAGGCTGCGCGACTGGCAGAAGGATATAATTCAAAACATATATGCCGTTGACGAGAGCGGCAAGCGGAAAGTGAGAACTGCCTTGATCACATTGCCCCGCAAGCAAGGAAAAACGAGCCTCGCGGCAGCATTAGCTCTTTGCCATTTGCTGGGGCCGGAGTCGGAGCCCAGGGGGCAAATATTCAGCGCAGCCTCGGATCGTGAACAGGCCGCAATCATATACAGAGAAATGGAGGCCATAATTCTGACAATTCCTGAATTTTCGGAGCGGTGCCATATACAAGCTTTTCATAGAATGATCACGGACTTGGAAACAGGCAGCATATACCATGCAATGAGTGCGGACGCTCGCAAGGCGCACGGACTTTCGCCAAGTTTTATTGTTTATGACGAACTGGCCCAAAGCCGGGACAGAGAGCTTTATGACAATTTAACCACCGGCACGGGGGCACGAGCGGAGCCGCTGATGATAGTCATATCTACACAATCGGCTGATAACAACCATATCATGTCTGAGCTGGTTGACTATGCTCTCAAAATTGAGGACGGCACCTTGCCGCCGGACGAGGCCTTTTTTGGTTGTGTCTATGCAGCACCGGACGACGCTGACATTTGGGACGAAAAAACATGGTTTGCTTGCAACCCGGCGCTTGATGACTTTCGGAGCCTCGAGGAAATGCGAGCTTTCGCTGAGCAAGCTAAAAAGATTCCGGCAAAAGAGGCGGTTTTCAGAAACCTTTATCTTAACCAGCGTTACGAAACGACCGCGAAGTGGATCGCAACCGAAGATTTTTCCGCCTGTGTGGGGGATATACCGGATTTGACAGGGCGCTCATGCTATGCGGGGCTGGACTTATCGAGCACGCAAGACTTGTCCGCCCTGTCTTTGTGCTTTGCCCCGAAAAACGGAGAACCTTTTTATACGCTCCATTATGCATGGTGCCCAAAAAACGCGATTAAAAAACGCTCAAAGGCTGATCGGGTGCCCTACGATCTTTGGCACGAGGAAGGACATATTGAGGCCACACCGGGCGCTGTGGTGGACTATTCTTATATACTGAAACGCATTGACGCCATTGCAAAGCAATTTCAGTTGAAGGGCATTTTATTTGACCGCTGGGGATCGACAAAGATTGTAAAAGAACTCCAGGACATGGGGCTGTCGGTGTTCGAATTCGGACAGGGCTTTGCGTCCATGAGCCCGCCGGCAAAAGAGCTGGAAAAGTTGATCCTCGAACAAAAGATCGTTTTCCCGGACAATCCGGCGCTTAAGTGGTGTTTCGGAAACGTGATTGCAGAAACAGATGCAGCCGGGAACTTAAAACCTTCGAAATCACGATCCAGAGAAAAAATTGATCTAGTTGTGTCGTCCATAATGGCGCTGGACGGGGCTTTGCGGAACCAGAAGAAAGATATTACTCCGGCGATATGCTGGATATAAAAGGGGGTAAAAATGAAATGATAAACAGAAATTTTGAAATTGACATTGGCAGTATCCGGGCGGAGGCCAGAACGGTTGAGGCGAGCCTTTCAAGTGAGGCGCCGGTGAAGCGCTACGACGGAGAGGAAGTCCTGAGCCACAAGCCCGGGGCGGTGGACTTGTCGCGGGCGCCTTTGCCGCTGCTCTGTTCACACGACAATAGGAGTTTGCCGGTGGGGATCGTTGAGGGCCTTAAGGTTAAGGCGGGAAAGTTAAGAGGGACGTTGAGGATTTCAGCCAATCAAGATGGCTTGTGGCGCGACATACAGGACGGGATTTTAAGGAAACTTTCAATCGGGTATCAGATCATTGAAAGAGTTAAAACAAAAACAGGTTACATGGCAACTAAGTGGGTGCCTTACGAGTGCTCACTTGTGGCAGCACCGGCGGATTTTTCGGTCGGAATAAATAGAGCGGAGGCTCAAATAAAAACAAAGGAGAGGAAAAAGAAGATGGACAGAAACGATATTTTAAAAAGCAAAAAACAGGCTGTTGACGAGCTCGCAGAGCTGGCCAAGAGCGGCGAAGACATGGAGCGGATCGAGGAATTGAAAGAGGCGATCAGAGCCTTTGACAGTCGACTGGAGGCGCTCGAGATTGCAGAGGCGGCGAAAAAGGACAGAGGTTTTACAGTTGATGTGAAACCTGAGCCTAAGACTTTTGAGATCACCGGCGGCCCGGCACAAGACAGGACATATGCTGGTATGTTCAATCATGGCCGTAAATTCGAAATTACCGATGACATGGTGCGGGCTTTTAGAGCCTCGATGGTTGAAGGCACACCGGCGGCGGGCGGTTTTAGCGTACCTGAACCGCTGGCGGCGAAGTGGTTAGACGACGCTCTGCCACTTGAAATAGTGCGGCCGCGCGCAACCGTATGGCCGATGGAGTCTGCGACGCGTAAGGTTGCAGGTTGGGACGGGGCGGATCAAAGGACGGACTTTTACGGCGGTTTCGCCATGGAGTTTCTCGCAGAGGAAGCACCCGGTACCAAGCAGACTGGCAAACTGCGAGCCATTACGCTGGAGGCCAAAAAAGGTGCGATCTTCGTTGACGCTTCAAGCGAGCTGATAGAGGACGGGATGGGCTTTGATGCTCAACTCGAGATGGCCATGAAAAAGTCTTTGTCCGCGGGGATGGACTACTATTTGCTCACTGGCACCGGCGGCGGGGAGCCTTTGGGCGTTATCAATAGCCCCGGCGTGATCACTGTTGCCAAGGAAACAGGCCAGACTAAAAATACCTTGATGTATGAAAACCTTGTCAAGATGTATTCGAGGATGGCGCCGGCGAACTTGCAGCGGGCTGTGTGGATCGCTAATTCAACGGTAATACCGCAACTCATGCAGTTGAGCATTGCGATTGGCGTTGGGGGCGTGCACGTGCCTGTTCTTAATGAAAGCAATGGGAACTTTACGATCCTCGGGCGCCCGGTGCTTTTCACGCCTAACCTGCCTGTTTTAGGCCAAGCTAACGACATTATTTTCGTTGATCTGAGCCAGTATGCAGTTGGCCTGCGGCGGGAGATCAGGCTGGAAAAGTCGAATATTCCGGGCTGGACAAATGATCTAGTTTCTTATCGCGTCCTAGTCCGTTTTGATGGACAAGGAACTTGGTCTGAGGCAATTCAGCCGCGCAACGGTGACACGTTGTCATGGTGTGTCGGTTTGGCAGCACGAACCTAAAAGAACTGCGGCGTCCGCTCCAAAAAAGACGGAGCGGGCTGCCTGTAATTCGGCAAATTTGCCTAATAAAAAAACCAACAGAGGACTTTAAATATGAGATTTCCATTTTTTAGAAAACGAAACTGGGTGAACTTAGATGCTTTCGAGGGCCGGGAAACTTCAACCGGGGTGCCGATAAATGAGTCAACGGTCTTGGGTATTCCTGCCGTATATGCCTGCGTTAGAGTGCTCACAGAAGCCGTCGCGAGCCTGCCGCTGATGCTCTATGAGCGCTTGCCCAATGGTGACCGTGAACGGGCAAGGGGCTTTTCTTTGTATAGGCTGCTACATGACGAGCCTAACCCGCTTATGACGTCTTTTGAGCTGCGAGAATTGCTTGTGGGGCACTTGTGTCTGCGCGGCAATGCCTTTTGTTACATAGAACGGGATAATGGCGAAATAACGGCTTTTTGGCCGCTTAACCCGGATCGGGTGACGGTTGATGTTGATGGTCGTGAGATTGTGTATAAACACCAGACAGACGAAGCGGAAAAGATATATCACATGAGTGATGTTCTGCACATTCGTGGCCTGTCGTCTGATGGGATCATAGGGCTTTCACCTTTGGCGCTTCTGCGTGACTGTTTCGGATATGCGAAGGCGGTTGGCGAATATTCCTCAACCTACTTTAAAAATGACGCGTCACCGGGCGGAATATTAAGCACGAGTGTTTCACTTGGCCATGATTCAATTCAGAGCCTCAGGGCCGCATGGGCGGCGGGGCACCAAGGGCGGGGCAACAAACACAGAGTTGCGATCCTTGACAACGATCTGAGATGGCAGAGCATCGGTGTTTCACCGCAGGACAGCCAGCTAATTGAAAGCCAGAAGTTTTCGGTGGTTGAAATAGCGAGAGTTTTTAGAGTGCCGCTTAACTTGGTGATGGATTACGAACGCTCGACATACAGCAATGTCACAGAACAGAACCGCTCTTTCCTGATCCATACGCTTCAACCGTGGTTGACACGAATAGAACAGGCGATGATGAAAACGCTGTTGACGCAGGCGGAAAAGGAAAAATACTTTATTGAATTTTTGACGCAAGATTTCCTGCGTTCAGACACAAAAAACCGTTACGAGGCTTATAAAATAGGCATTGAAGCGGGTTTTCTGACAATAGATGAAGTAAGGCAAACAGAGAACATGAACAGTTTAGCCCTTTAAACTTTAAAAGTGGCCCGGAGGGTATCATGGAAAAGTGTATTGATTGCCCGAAGTACAAGGACTGCAAACAACCTTGCGATGAAGTTAATAAAAAGCTGTGGGAAGATAACCGTGTTATGGAGCGGCACTATTCGGACAGGATCGTCTGTTATCCGCAGAGGAATGAGATTCACCTTAGCGCATTGTCTGAGGCAGAAGAGGCGAGCCTTTCCGGGGCGATGCCGTGGTCAAGCGGCAACACGAACCTAACAAAGACAGCGGTGTTTATCGAGAGATTCTTCAATAACACGCCCTATAAAGAGCTGGCCGAACATTACCGCGTAAATGAAAACACGATAGTGTGCATGTATCGCGATGCTGTAAAGAGCATTGCAAAGATCATTGAGGTGTTAGACTCGCGAAAAGAAGGATTGAAAGCCATGAAGCCGGACAGGTTCACACAGGATGAGAAGATATATTTGCTTGTCCGCTTCTTTAATTTCACACAAAATGAAGTGGCGGGGATGTTCGGCCTGCACCGGGGCGCGGTGAATAACAAAATAAAAAGGCTTGATCAAAAGTATGCCGGCGCATTAAGGCCGTTTAAGTCTGCCTACGACGGCCTGACGTCCGATGAGATGCGAGAGCGGATCGCACCGGGGTGATGGGTGTGACAAAATCCGCAATTTGCCGAATTTGCAAGATGCCCCCGTTGAGGAAATATTTCCTGAACGGGAAAAAGGGCAATCCCGTGACTCAGTACCAAAACAAATGTCACAACTTGTTATATTTGCAAGACGCCTACTATGCCTTGAACAAATAACATGCTTAAACGAGAGCCAGCGGGCGGTTATCGCTGAACGGCTGGCGAATATGACACATGGAGGCGATAGGAGATCGGATCAAGCGGCAAATTTGCCGGTTGAAATTTCCCAATCCCAGGCCGCCTTAATGCTGAAAGTGTCAAGGCCGTTATTATGGCGAAGGCGAGGGTGGGGGAGTTGTTAAAGCCATTAGCAGATCCGACGTCTTCCCGCAGGGGAATACGTCAGATTCCTCAAGGCATATCTTACAAAACTTCTCATGAGGCTCAAACCATAGCCAAAAATCCCATCTTTGATGGGGATGCGTCCCGGGGGTGGGAAAAGGGGTGGGAAAACCGTTTCACGGGCATAAAAAGAGGGGCTAGGAACTTACCTAACCCCTTGATTTTATTGGTGGGCAATGTGAGATTCGAACTCACGGCCTTTGGCTTCGGAGGCCAACGCTCTATCCAGCTGAGCTAATTGCCCTTGCGGTGATGCTTCTACACCATCCGTCTGTAATCAGCAACGCAAAACTGCAGCGTGTGCGTTTTACCGGTCGCGGCCATGCCCGTGGTACAACCGTGCCTGTTACGGCCGGTTCTTTTTCGCCGTGTGGTCTTTTCCCGTGTAGTAGTTGAT
>CAYWRV010000013.1:0-22078 GCA_964460865.1 uncultured Smithella sp.
CAGCGCTCGGTGCGTTTGAATGGGAGAAGGGCTACTGTCCGGTTTGCGGCGATTTTCCCTCCATTGCACTGATTGAGGAAGAGGGCGGAAAGCGGTTTTTGCATTGCAGCTCATGCGGTCAGGATTGGCGCTTCACACGCGTTAAATGTCCCTATTGCGAAAAAGACAGCAAGGAGGGGATGGATTATTTTTATGTTGAGGGCAGGACGCAGGAATCAGCTTTCATTTGTGACGATTGTAAGAAGTATCTGGTGACCCTGTATCGGGTCGGTCATGTTTTGCCGCGTGACATGGATGTTTCCGCAATTACTTTGGTGCACCTGGATATGATCATGCAGGATAAAGGCTACGAGCCGATGGTTGTCTGTGCCTGGAACGTATTGCGTTGATCAGGGCGCACCATTTTTTCTTTTTCAGTCACCACGATGGGTTTTACCAATTTTCAGACGAGCCTTCATCCCGTTGTGCACGTGATAATTTCAGGTAGCGGCTGATCGTATAGTCCAGGGATGAAGCCAGGATATGGAACTGGTTGATTATACTTGTGTTATCCTCGATTGACGCCCTGAAGAAGTTGTCTTGGGATGCTTTCGGGGCGATATTTCGCTCCTTCAATCCAAGTCCGGAGACCGTGTTTCCATTCAGGGGCATGCGAAAACGTGACGATCCTCTTTCTAACAAAATAATTATTGTAATATTCGCAGGTTACATTTCTGAAGAACTTTCAAATTCCAGTTGACAGACTCATGGTCATTATTGTATGACTTGCAGGACGTGTGACAAAAGTGTCATATGCCATCTATGAATTTCAAGGCGGTGAAATTATGAGTGAAACCTTTGTCTTAAACGGGAAAGAGACGCCTTTCCAGCCGGGTCAGACGATTCTGGAGGCGGCAAAAAACGGCGGTATTGTGATTCCTTCGCTTTGCTATCTGAAAGGCTCCACTCCGACAGGGGCCTGCCGGATCTGTTGTGTGGAGGTGAAGGGCGCCAGGTCGCTTATGGCTGCCTGTTCCACGCCCGTCACGCCGGGCATGGAGGTCATGACCGACACTGAACTGGTGCACAAAGCCAGGAAAATGAACGTTGAATTTTTATTGGCAAGTGGTAGCCACAACTGCCTGACTTGCGAGGCCAACGGTAATTGCCGTCTGCAGGATCTTGCCTATTTCTACAAAATCACCGAACTTCAGTTTGCGGAAAAACCGGATGAAGATATTTATCCCACCGAGGATATCAATCCCTTCATCGTGCGCGACTTCAGCCGCTGCATCCTGTGTGGCCGTTGCGTGCAGGCCTGTAATGAGGTGGTGGTGAACCGGGCGATTTCACAGGGTTACCGGGGCGTGACAAGTAAGATTGTCACAGGTGGCGACCTGCCCTATCATGAAAGCGAGTGTGTTTTCTGCGGTCAGTGTGTCGAAGTCTGCCCGACGGGCGCCCTCACCGAAAAGAAATCCGAGGGCCTGGGCCGTTTCTGGGAGACCGAAAAAATACGCACGACCTGTCCGTATTGCGGCGTGGGTTGTCAGCAGTGGCTCCATGTCAAGGATGGCAAAATCATCAAGGTGACGGCGGTGGAAGATGCGCAGCCCAATCAGGGCAGGCTGTGCGTGAAAGGCCGTTTCGCATATGAATTCATTTATTCAGATGAAAGGCTCAAAACACCGCTCATCCGTGAAAAAGACGGTTTCCGTGAAGCCTCCTGGGATGAGGCGCTGGATCTGGTCGCCTCAAAGTTCAAGGAAATAATTCAAAAAGACGGGCCGGATGCCATTGCCGGTGTCAGTTGCGCCCGCAGCATCAACGAAGATTCCTATCAGATGCAGAAACTGTTTCGCGCGGTGATCGGCACCAACAATATCGATCACTGCGCGCGTACGTGACACGCCCCAACGGTCGCGGGTCTCGCGACTTCTTTCGGTTCGGGCGCAATGACCAACTCTTTTGCCGATTTCAAGAAGGCGAAGATGATCATGATGGTCGGCACCAATATGAGCGAGGCTCATCCGGTGGCCGCTACATTCGTTAAAGATGCCGTGCTGGCCGGCGCTCAGCTCATTGTCGTGGATCCGCGCCGCACAGACATGGTGGACTTTGCCGATCTGCATGTGCAGATCAAAGTCGGCTCCGACGTGGCGCTCATCAACGGCATTATGAACGTTCTCATCAATGAGAACCTCTACGATAAAGAATATGTGGAAACCTGCACGGTCGGTTTTGAAGAGCTTAAAGCCAAAGTAGGGGAATATCCGCCTGAGCGGGCTGCTGAAATTGCCGGGGTACCGGCTGACATGATCCGCGATCTGGCCCGGAGGCTGGCATCAACCAAGCCCGCGATGCTCATGTATACTCTGGGTATCACCGAGCACATTTGCGGTGTCAACAACGTGATGAGCTGTGCCAATCTCCAGATGCTTTTGGGCAATGTCGGCTTCGAGTGCGGCGGTGTAAACCCGTTGCGCGGCCAGAACAACGTTCAGGGAGCTTGCGACATGGGCGCTCTTCCCAATGTGTTTCCAGGCTATCAGCGTGTCGATAACGCCGATGCACGGGCGAAATTCGCCAAGGCCTGGAATGTAGAGAATCTGCCGGATAAGCCGGGGATGATGATGCCGACCATGCTGGAAAATCTTCCCACCGGTAAAGTAAAGGCTCTGTATGTTTTCGGTGAAAACCTCGCCAATACCGAGCCGGATATCCGTCATGTCGAGCACTGCCTGGAATCGGCGGAATTTATGGTATGCCAGGACATTTTCCCGACGGAAACGACGCGCTTTGCCGATGTTATTCTTCCATCAGCGGCGTGGAGTGAAAATGATGGGACATTCACCAATTCCGAGCGCCGCGTCAACCGTGTCCGGACGGCTAGCACTCCCCCTGGAGAGGCCAAACCGAACTGGTGGATCTTCAAAGAAATCGCCCGCAGAATGGGGCATGAGTGGTCCTCCAACAGCGCCCGTGAGATCTGGGATAATGAAGTATCGGTGCTTGCGCCGTCGCTTGCCGGCATCAAATACCGTCGTCTGGAAAATGATGGAATCCAATGGCCTGCACCCACCGAAGATCATTGCGGAACGCCGACGCTCCACAAGGACGGCAAGTTTACCTGTGGTCTGGGAGTCCTAAAGGCCATCGACTGGATACCTCCGGCGGAGGTTCCCGATAAGGAATACCCGATGGTGCTCTCCACCGGTCGCCGCTTGTACCATTATCATACCAGAACACAAACCGGCCGGTGTGAAGGCATTGATGTGTTGCTCGGTGAGGAGACCGCCGATATTTCCGCGGCGGACGCCCAGAAAAAAGGTATTCTCGATGGCGAGTTAATCAAAGTGAAGTCGCGTCGCGGCGAAGTCACGGTCAGGGCCCGTGTGACCGGAGAGGTCCCCGAGGGTCTGGTCTGGATGGCCTTCCATTTCCGCGAAGGCAACGCCAACTGGCTCACCAATCCGGCATACGACCCGGTAACGCAAACGGCCGAGTATAAGGCCTGTGCCGTGGCGATCGAAAAAATACAGTAAATGAAAACATCCCGCGCTTGGCGCGGGATGTTTTTTGTCCGATTGTATGCTATTAATAACACAGACATAAGACACCTTCCGGAGAATAATATTGCCGATGAAAAGAATTACAACTCTTGTTTTGATTCTGATTTGTATTTTGACAATGTCCGGCACCGCTGTCGGCGACGATAAAATATCCGTCGCGGTCGCGGCCAATTTCATTAATGCTTTTCAGGAAATTGCTCAGGATTTTGAGGCGAGGACGGGGGTTAAAGTCGAAGCCACCTTTTCTTCCACCGGGCGCTTTTATGCTCAGATTAAAAACGGGGCACCCTACGATGTATTTCTCTCCGCCGATGAAGAGCGCCCCGATCTTCTGCATCGCGAAGGATGGACGGAAGGGACCTTTATTTACGCTCGGGGCAGGGCTGTCCTTTGGTCGGCAGATAAGAGTTTTTGTAAAGGCGCGGACTGGCCGGACGCTTTGAAAAATGAAAAGATAAAGAAGATTTCTCTACCCAATCCTTCGCTTGCTCCTTACGGGGCGTCTGCAAAAGCGGCCCTTGAGGCTGCCGGTATCTGGGAGCAGCTGCAGGAAAAGCTGGTTTTTGCCGAAACCATCGCCCAGTCCTTCCAGTATGCAAGCACCGGTGCGGTAGATGCTGGCTTTTGCGCTCTTTCAGCAACGGTGCATCCCCGTGCGGCTGAAGGCTGCTTCTACCACCTGCCACAAGCCCCGGATATCATTCAGGCAGGCTGCGTGAATAAAAACGCGAAAAACAAAAAATGTGCTGAGTTGTTTGCGGCATTTATGCTCAGTGATCACGCGCAACAGATTAAAAGGAAATACGGATATAGATAAGTGGATTACCTCGCTTTTTATGTGACACTGAAGCTCGCCCTGATCACAACGGTGGTTTTGATGGTCCTGGCCGCTCCGGTCGCCTATTTTCTGGCCTTTTACCGTTTCCCCGGTAAATCTCTTGCAGAAGCACTCATCTACCTGCCTTTGGCACTGCCGCCGACGGTCATAGGTTTTTATCTGATTATTCTTATGGGGCCCAGGGGCTGGGTAGGAGCTCTGTGGGCTAAACTCACCGGCGGTTCACTTCTGTTCACTTTTCTGGGGATTGTTATCGCCTCGGTCATTTACTCTGTGCCTTTTGCCGTACAGCCGATGAAAGCGGCTTTTGCCAAAATCGACCGCCGCCTTCTGGAAAACGCCTATATTCTCGGCCTGTCCAGGCGCGCCGCCTTTTTGCGGGTGGTGATACCCAATTCTCTGGCGGGCATTGCCGCCGCGGCCGTGCTGGTTTTTCTCCACTCCATCGGGGCTTTCGGCGTTCTGTTGATGGTCGGGGGCAGTATTCCCGGAGAAACCAAGGTGGCGTCAATCGCCATCTACGAAGCGGTGGAAATGATGAACTACCGCCAGGCCGGGCTCATCGCTTTGAGCTTTATTCCCGTGAGTTATGCTTTTTTGCTCTTGATCAATAAACTTAATCGTGAGGGCGAGCCATGAGCCTTTCCGCCTTATTTAAAAAGAGTTTGAAGTATTTTGACCTGGATGTGTCCTTTTCCTGCCCGGCCGGTAAAACCGTGGTGATGATCGGTCCCTCGGGCGGAGGCAAAACCACGGTCATCCGTATGCTGGCGGGACTGGAAACACCTGATGAGGGGATCTTGCGTTTCGGCAACGAGATCTGGTTCGATTCCGAACGTCGCGTAAATGTTAAACCGCAGAAACGCCGCCTGGGCTACGTGTTTCAGGACTACAATCTTTTCCCGCACCTGAATTTATATGACAACGCCGCTTTCGCCGCCGTCGATAAAAAAGAGGTGGATTCCCTGTTTGAGCTGTTTGGCATCAGTCATCTAAAAAAACGAAAGCCGCACATGGTTTCAGGAGGGGAACGGCAGCGATGCGCCATCTGTCAGGCTCTGGCCCGTCATCCGCGGGTTCTTTTGCTCGACGAGCCTTTTTCCGCGCTCGATGTTGTGACGCGCCGGGGATTGCGTGAACAAATTAAAAACCTGAAGGGCAGATTGTCCTGCCCGGTGGTTTATGTGACTCACGATATCAACGAAGCTTTATACCTGGCTGATGAAATCATGCCGCTGGTCGAGGGGAAAATTGACGAGGGCTGGATGCAGCGGACTATTTCGCGCGAACCGGGACAGACGGCTGCGGCGCGGGGGGCGCGTGAGCCACGCCTGTCGCTGGTTTATTAAATAATTTCCGCACTGCTCCGCGGGGCTCAGGCGGGACGTAACAAGGAGTGAAAATTTTATGAACATCTGTACCTACTCTTATGAAGAATATGTTCATCTGGTTCAGTCTTTCCACGGCACACTGGCGCCGGGGCTTTTGATTGGCGGATTCATGGTTGATCTGGCCATGAAAAACCTGCCGGAAGGCGAGTTTTTCGATGCGGTCTGCGAAACACCGGTCTGCCTGCCGGATGCCATACAGATTCTTACACCCTGTACAGTGGGCAATGGCTGGCTTTCAGTAGTTCCCTTTGGAAAATTTGCCGTGACTCTTTATGAAAAATATGGCGGGAAAGGTGTACGCGTTTTTCTCGACACAAAAAAACTCGATGCCTGGCCGGAAATACGTGACTGGTATCTGAAAAAGAAGAAAAAAAAGGATCAGGACTCGGAAAAGCTTTTTGCTCAAATAAAAGAGGCGGGACACGATCTTTTCGGGATCCAGCATGTCGAAGTCGAAGCGGAAAAGATACGCAGGAAAAAGATGGGACCGGTGGCTGTATGTCCGGACTGCGGCGAGGCATATCCGGTTCGTGATGGAGACAAGTGCCTCGGTTGCCAGGGCCAGTCTCCCTATGGCAAAGTCTCGTCCATCGGTACGCCGCAAGCCGGCACAGGGGACTCTTGAGATATTAACCAGCCGAAGATGAAAACAGGTCTTATTTTAAACCGATTACATGACCGATTGAAAACAGCGGCCGGGAAGCGGACAATTGCCGAGCTGCGCATTGGCTTGAGTTATGTAGGGCTTCTGCTCGATGACGGCCGGGCGGGACTGGCCGCCGTGCTGCCGGAGTCCTCGCCGCGCGGCTGTACCGTCCTGAAAGAGGCAGGTACTTATGTCGGGTCCGGTGCCGCTGAGGTTTTACAATATCTGGTGGACGGCACCGGTGCGCTCAAGCGCTCCATCGGCCTGGCTGCGGCCAATGCTCTTATTCATACTGCAGAAGATCACAACGATGACCGGGAGGCCACCACTTTTTTCAATCTTCAGCCCGGCGACAAAGTGGCGATGGTCGGACTGTTCGCCCCGCTGGTCGGCCGCATTCGCGCCACCGGCGCCATTTTGACAGTAATAGAGAAAAATCCGGAGCGCATCGATTTATTGTCGCCGGAGGAGAAAAACCGGGCTCTGAAAGAATGCGATGTCGCCATTATTACTGCGACCACCTTGCTCAATGGAACTTTTGAAGAAACAATAGGGCTTTTAGGATCGCCGCGCGAGGTTGCCGTGATGGGACCCTCAACGCCTTTGATGGAGGAGGTTTTCAGCCAAACCCCCGTCACTCATTTGGGCGGGGCCACAGTGGTCGATGCCGGCCGTGTCCTGCAGATTGTCTCAGAGGGAGGCGGCACGCCCGCGCTCAGGTCTTATCTGAAATTTGTCAACCTGAAAATTGAAGCGAACTGAAGAGCCTTTTCGGCAAGGTATCGCAAAATCTGTCCGGCCTGCCCGGAAAGCAATGAGGCCTGGGATGTCCTACGGGGCCGCAGAGCTGATACTTGCCAGCCTGTTGATATAGGAGAGGCAATCGTCTGCCGCTTTGGTATGCAGAATCCATAATGCCCGCTCTTTTTCAATTTTGATATTCTGTATCGGGAGAAAATAAGAGGGGTAGATCATAAAAGGTATGGTCTCCTGGGCAAAGAAGGTTCCAAGATTATTTACGGTAGCGGCGAGCATCGCCCACGACAGGATGTCCGGTTCAATGATGATGGCGGTAATTCCGTTTAACAGCCCGGCCATACTCTCACTGATGTCCGATCTGTTAACAATGAAAAAAGCAAGCTGCTGATTGTGGTTGCAGAGGCAATAAGTCCGGCAGTCTCTTGTAAAGCCGGACGCGGCAAATGACTTTCTCAGAGATTCTCCCGGCGTATTTATGCCCATGGCGTCAAGGAGCAGTCCGCCGGAGGCAGCCTCATAAAACTCTTTCAATTTTAAGATATCGCTGAGCGTGCATTCTCTGATCATCCAGCCTTCCGGTAGTTTTTTGGTGATTTTTTTGTTGAAAGCCATGGCAGCGAATGAATCCACGGAACATTTCTTGCCATTGTTTACGTATCTTACAAAATGGTTGAAAAATTTCGCGACACTATTGTTTTCGGGTACATAATACGTCATAAAGTGATCCGTGCCGGCCGTGTGCTGGCGCTGATAGGGGGCCAGGTACTCGATCACGTCTTTTAAAAAAGACAGAAAGCGGGGTTTCCCGTTCAGGTTCTTGGCTGCATAGTGATGAATCAGCCATGACGGCTCATAGGCGCGAATCATGGCGACATGGCCGTCGATTCTCCCGTTTGTTTTGTAAATTATCTGGCGGGCGATATCCTGACTGGAGCGATACAGTTTTTGGTATGATTCTTTAAAAGCATCCAGTTGCTGGACGTTTTTTCCAAACTCATCTTGGTCAAAATAGCCCGTGTCAAACATGAACTCCCATAAGGAGTCCATTTCCGTATCCGAGGAGATGCCGATACGGGCGCCAGCTGAAGACCACAGTATTCTGCTTAGGCGGGTGTAGGTCTCCAGGTCCATTCCGGCGACAGCCAGACCGTATTTGACAGTGCCCGCCTCCTCATCAACCCGGCGATAAACGACCTTTGCTCCGCACTTCATTTTCACATAGCCCGCATAAACGATTTCGAGCTCTGGTATCCACATACCCGGCAGCAGGAGATCTTCCTCCAGGTTGTTACTGATGGAAAAGCCCGACAGGGAAATATCGCAAATATCTCTTTCCACGTACCCGTTGAAGAACGGGTGATGGAAGCAAGCACAAAAAGCATTACCGGCCTGCTGCCTGTCGTTACGCAATTCTTTGCTGGGATATAAAGCAGCTTGCTGAAGGACGGGGGCGAAAACAAGCCTGCCGTCAAAATGCTTCAAGCGGTTACGAAGGCATCGTCCCATGCCGGAATACAGCTCTATGCCATGGCGATCAAAAACGAGGAGCGCGGGTTTTTCATCATTGAATCTCGCGACATCGACGGTATCGCTGATATTGATACCTAGCGCATGCCTGCTGAAGTCTATCATTTTCCCCGTAACTGCAAAATCACCCTGTATTATTTTACAACTGACACCTTCACAAAGATATCGCCTGGCTTTGCGCAGTGACTTGACTGTGGAATTTTCGGGCAGCTTCAGTTTAAGGAAATAACCTTCCAGTGTAACTGCTTCAATTTCTGCCACAATGACGCTAAGCCCGTCATCAATCATGAGGTGGCGGAACTCATAGTTTTTAAGATCTACGGCTGCATCCGCCGGCTCCAGTCGGCAAGAGAGTTCTGATTTTGTGCAGGTTTGCGGATAGGCCTTGATCAGGACCTCAGTAGCGGTGGACTTTTGAGTCAGGTAGAGAAAAAGAAATTCCTTTTTTAAATGTATATAATTGATTTTTTTTACTAATTCGCTAATCGAAATCGGTTTGGCCGATTCATGGGCAAGAAATATTTCCCGGTTTTGGAAAAGCCACGGAGTGGAATGGTATGGTGTAGCATACGGTGGGGAGGATTTGCCGTCATTGGGGATAGCTGGAACATTCATTTTACAACCTCGCAGGACCAATTTTGCTTTATTGGTTATGGGGCTGATTGTCAATGGAAAACACTATGATTGGCTACAAACGACATACTGCTAAAATGACTGAAAATTGGTTACATTAATAATATTGAATCCTTATGGCATCGTCTTTAAAAACAAGTACTATGAATACAAAATCTCCTTTTTCGTAATACAGCAAAATTAGTGCCACCGGCCTTAGTTTATGTACCACATTGATTTATTGGGTGATTTTCCTTTGTGAAGCGTTGGATATTAAAAATATTGTAAAAATATTCGACAGTTTCGGCTTGATTTTGTTCAATAAAATGACGCTCAGGCGGGAAAGTATCTTTAAAATAAATGTATTACAATGTATTAAGTTTTCTGTAAAAAATGCCGACGGTAGCGCAAAACACCTCGATTCGCTTTTCAGGGTTTGATTTGAGAAAAATGCTTTAACTTGAAATAATTCTGAGAATCTCGTCACAATATAGTCTGGTTACCCCTCTTGCGCCATCAAGTGCTTCGGTTGCCATCCGCGCTTTTTGGCGGTAGCGCTCGGGATGCGAAATGGCCGAAATGACCTCCCGGGCGAGCTCCGATGCGTCACCAACCGTGATAGTGAATTCTCCCACAACCTCCATCGCCCAGAGAAAATCGTCCATGTGCGGTCCATGCAGTGTCGGCACACCCCAGGCAATCGGTTCAAGAGGATTCTGTCCGCCCAACCTGACAAGACTTCCCCCGACAAACGCAACGGTTGAAAGGCCGTAAAAATCGAAAAGCTCGCCCACCGTGTCCAGGATCAAAATATCCGCGCCGACCTGGCCGTGGCTTCTAAATGACCAGGTCATCCCACGGTTCACGGCCGCGTCGGTGACGTAAGATATCCGGTCAAGGTGGCGCGGAGCCACAATGCAGAATATTTCGGGGATTTTTTTTCGTATTTCTTCGATAGATACCACGACCGGTTCCTCCTCCCCGGAGCGTATGCTTCCGGCAATAAAGACAGGCCTCACACCTATGCCCAGCTCTTCCTTGAGGGTTTCGACACGGTCACTTTTCAATTCAGTAACAATGTCGAATTTGATATTGCCGGCCCGGGCCACATTGGCCGCTTCCAGTGTTTTGAAGCGCGAGTAATCTTCACTGGCCATAGCCAGAATGCGGACATTCTCGAGGAGGTAACGCAAAAGAGGTTTTACATACCGATAGCGCTTAAAAGCTTTTAAAGAAAGACGCGCATTGATAATGATCACGGGAACATGGTTCTTCCTTGCCGCTGCAAGCATGTTGGGCCATATTTCTGTTTCGGCAATGATCAGAGCCTTCGGGGCCAGATGGCGCATATATCGCTTCATAATCGCGTGTACATCAAATGGCTGGGGTATGACGATGTCCGCGCTTTTAATTTCCATGGCTGCCCTCCGGCCGGTCGCAGTCATGGAGCTCAGACAGATTACTGTTTCTGGTCTTTGCTCTTTGAGGTTTTCGATCAGGCCGGCCAAAGCCCTGATTTCTCCCAGTGACGAGCCATGAAACCAGATTAGATCACCCGCAGGCACAGATGGCAGCTTCCGGGCCAGTCTCTGTCTGATTGTATTTTTAAAATTAGGATGGTTACGTACCGCCAGACTGAAGGGCCAGACGATTACCGAAGTCAGAAGACGGTAGATAAAAATCATTAAATGTGACATGGCTTGCGCCTTTCGTGTGACCCGGACGCTCTGGGGCTTCATACGCCATGGCGCCGGGCCCGGCAGACTATAGGGAGAGAAAAATCAGGTGTCAAGGAAAGTTTAGCTTTTACATGATGTTGAAAGGACAAAAGTCGCCGTGAAAATGTTTGACAAAATTCTTTGTTGGTAATAACGTTTCATAGTTTTCTTCAAATATGTGTGTGTGTTTCATTTTTGCCGTTTTTGGCTGTCAGGTAAGGTGTGTGATAAATGACGAGAAAACCCACCAGAAATAAAGAGTTGTCGATTATCGCCGACTTCGCAGATTCCGGCGTTCTGGTTGTCGGAGATGTCATGATGGATCACTTCATATGGGGAAGGGTGTCGAGGATCTCCCCGGAGGCTCCTGTACCTGTTGTTGATATTCAGAAAGACTCCATGATGCTGGGTGGCTGTGCCAACGTTCTCAATACGATTTATACGATGGGCGGCAGAGTCTATGTGGCAGGTGTTGCCGGCGCTGACGACGCGGGGCGAGAACTGCTCAGTCAGCTGAAGTTTCGTGATATTGATAAGTCGGGTATTTTCATAGAGAAGGAAAGACCCACGACGCTGAAGACGAGAATTGTCGCGCATGGTCAGCAGGTCGTCCGCTTTGACAAGGAGAGCAGACGGGCAATCACACAAAAGAGCACCGAGAAAATACTTCGCTATGTGAAGTCTGTGGCAGATCGGGTTGGTGCCATTGTCGTTTCCGACTATAACAAGGGAGTTGTTTCCGGAAGGCTGATGGAGGGCATCAGAGCTATCGCAGCGGATGCGGGCATATTTTTGTGTGTGGATCCCAAGCAGAGTGATTTTTCCGTCTATACCGGTGCGGATATCATTACCCCCAATCACCATGAAGCCAAGCGCGCCGCTGACATGGAAGCGGACAACGAAGAGGAACTGTTTTCCCTGGGGGAGGCTTTGCTGAGAAAGTATGGCTTCAGAGCAGCGCTCATCACCATGGGCGAAGAAGGAATGAGCCTGTTTGAAAACACCACTCCGATAACCCATACTCACTTTCCGGCCCGTGCTAAAGAGGTCTACGATGTAACCGGCGCCGGAGACACGGTTGTCGGGGTCCTGGCGCTTGCTCTGGCGGCCGGGGCTAATTTGAAAGAGGCCACTTCGCTCGCCAATCATGCCGCGGGCATTGTGGTAGGCAAAGTGGGGACCTCCACAGTTTCCAAAGAGGAGTTGCTCGGTACACTATGAGTAAGCCAGCCGATGCCGAACCGGTCAAACTGATTTTCAGTATTTTTGCCCCCGCGGAGAAAATCATAAACGATGCCGTTGCCAAATTGACCGCCCTTTACGGCCGGCCCGATTTCATCAGCGCCTGGGTGCCGTTTGAATACACTGATTATTACCACCGGGAAATGGGGTCCGGACTCGGCAGGCGCTTTTTATCAATGGAGGAACTGGTAAGGCCGGAGGCGCTTCCGGATATCAAACTGGCGGCAAATGACCTGGAAAATGAATCAATGCAGGAAGGTCGCCGGACGGTTAATATTGATCCCGGCTATCTGTCGGCGGCGCACCTGATCCTGGCGACAGGCAAAGGATATACTCACCGGCCTTACTTGCGTGACGGGATTTATGCCGACCTGACGCTGATTTATCAGGAGAAAAAATTTTCTTCTCTTCCCTGGACATATCCGGATTATGCGGACGCCGAACAACTGGCCATGTTCGCTACGATCCGGGCGCGGTATTTATTGCAGTTGAAAATGCTCAAAGCATAAAAAAGGTCATGCAAATGACCCGAGGATTTAAACATGATTAAAAGCATGACCGGATACGGCCGTGTGGAAACACTCTACGGCGGTCGTAATATCATTGTCGAGGCGAAGTCCGTAAACCACAGATTTCTGGAGATTTCCCTCAAAACGCCCTCCGTTTTGTTTCCACTGGAGACGGAATACAAAAAAAGGATAGGAGAAAGGTTCAAGCGCGGCCGGATTGACATTTCGATTCGTCTGGAAGGGCAGCAGACGGAATCATCCACAGTGAGCTTAAATCTTGAAGCGGCGAGAAACTACTTTGATGCCCTCGTGCGCCTCAAAGACGAATTCGGCATCACAGAGCCTGTCACCATAAGGGATCTGACTTCCTACAGAGATATTTTCTCTCCACCGGCCGACATGGAACTCGATACAGCGTTTTTGGAGCAGGTGGAAAAAACACTTCAGGAAGCCATGTCGATACTGCTCCGGATGAGGCAGGATGAAGGCGTTTCGCTGTTTTCGGACATGCAAATGAGGCTGCAAAATGTCCGGGAAATGATACAGATGATGCAAAGACGCTCGCCGGAGGTGGTGCTGGAGTATCAGAGGCGTCTTTCGGCCAGAATTAAAGACCTGGCGGCCGGATTCGAACTCGACGATGGGCGGCTGGCCCAGGAAGTGGCCATCATGGCGGAGCGCTGTGATATCACCGAAGAGCTTGTCCGCATGGGAAGTCACATTTCCCAGTTCGAAGGTCTGCTTAAAAGCGAGGAGGCCGAAGGAAGAAAAATCGACTTTCTCCTGCAGGAAATGAATCGGGAGATTAACACCATCGGGTCAAAGTGCAATGACCTCGAGATCGCCCGTCAGGTCATTGAGGCAAAAAGCGAACTGGGCAAGTTACGCGAGCAGGCGCAGAATATCGAATAATATGGACAAAGGTCTGATCATTGTGCTGTCCGCCCCGTCCGGGACGGGGAAAAGCAGCATTTGCCGGCATCTGTTGAAAGAACACCCGGAAATCGCCTTTTCAGTGTCTTATACCTCACGAAAGCCGCGCCCCGGTGAAGTGGACGGGAAAGATTACCACTTTATCTCCCGCGAGGATTTCCAGCGGCGCATTGATGAGGGAGAGTTTGTCGAGTGGGTGGAAAATTACGGTAACTTCTACGGAACATCCGCCAATACCATTGAATGTGTTTTAAAAGATGGCAGGGATCTGCTGTTGGACATCGAGCCCCGCGGCGCACAGGCCATCAAAAACAGATTCCCGGACGCGGTATTCGTTTTTGTGCTGCCCCCCTCACTGGAGGAACTCCTCCGGCGCCTGGAAAAACGGGGGCATGAGACCCCGCAGGCGATCAAAGACAGATTTGCGCAGGCCGAAAGTGAATTAAAGGAAGTTTTGTGGTATGATTATGTAATATTTAATGAGGAACTGGAGACAGCCATCGATCAGATGATGGCCATTTACAGAGCCGAAAAATGTAAAATCAGTCGCCTGCACGGCAGGATAGACTGCTTTTTTAAATCCTGTTAGTAAGGTTTAGGGAGGTTTTAGTTGTATGGCGAGAATCACAGTTGAAGACTCATTGAGAATGGCACAGACCAGATTCGGTCTTGTATCTCTGGCTTCCATGAGGGCGCGTCAGCTCCTCAAGGGGTCAAAGCCGCTTTTGGAGAGCAAAAACCGGGAGATTGTTCTGGCACTCAGAGAGATTGCCGCAGGGAAAGTCTGTTATGCCCACCCGGAATATCTGCAGGGCTCCCAGGAAGATTTCAAACCGATTCCGGACAATACGGAATTCATCGGCGATGAAGAATATCTCGAATAACGAAGCTGCCGAAAAGCTGATTTTTGCTCTCGATGCGGCGGGGTTTGAGGAAGCCATGCCCTGGATTTCGCTTCTTTCAGGGCATGTCGGCATGTTTAAGGTCGGTAAAGAGCTCTTTACCGCGGCGGGGCCGAAAATTGTCGAGACAATCAAGCAAAACGGCTCTCGCGTTTTTCTGGATCTTAAATTTCACGATATTCCCAATACAGTTGCCCGGGCCGCCGAAGCGGCGGTGAAAATGAACGTGGACATGTTCAATGTCCATGCGGCGGGGGGCGGCAAAATGATAAGCGATGCGGTTTATGCCGCCCAAGCCCGTGCCGATAAACAGGGCATATCCCGTCCGATAATCCTGGCCGTGACAGTGCTTACCAGCCTCAACGACGAAGATCTGGTTCAGATCGGATATACCGGGACGACAGATGAACTGGTGTTACGACTGGCGCGTCTGGCCAAAGAAGCTGGCGCATCCGGCGTGGTAGCCTCTCCACGGGACATTGCGGCATTGCGAAATGAACTGGGTGACAAGTTTGTCATCGTCACGCCGGGTATCCGCGATACGTCACAGCCGTCCGCTGATGACCAGAAAAGGACCCTTGGCGCCTTTGACGCAATTGCGGCGGGTGCGGACTATATCGTTGTGGGAAGGCCCATCCGGCAGGCGGCGGACCCGCTGGAGGCGTGCCGCCGCATTACGGAAGAAATCGCCCGCGGGCTTGGTGCCGGGAAGCGCCAATAATGTTTTAGCATACCTAAACGGAAGGTGACTCGATGGAGGCGGTTTACGGCATCAACCCGGTCATGGTTTTGCTTGCCCGGGGCCATTCTCTCCCGAAAAGAATAATCATCGCCAATGGGCGCGGCGGCCCGGCCGTCAGGGAAATCATCGACGAGGCCAGAAAAAAGAATATTCCCCTCGAATGGAAGGAGCGCGCTTATCTGGATAGACTCGCCGGCGGGGCGGATCATCAGGGGGTGGCCGCCATCCGTGCCTCCTTTGAATATGCCGGCCTCGATGATGTGTTGAAAAACCGCGTGCCCGGCATGGCTTCCGACCTGGTGGTTATTCTTGACAGCATTCTCGACCCGCACAATCTCGGTTCCATCATCCGTACCTCCCACTGCATGGGGGCCAACGGGATTATCCTTCCGGCCGACCGTGCGGCTTCGGTCACGCCTGCAGTTCTCAAGGTTTCCGCCGGCAGCGCTGCGGTGATGCCGATAGCCTGTGTCACGAATCTGGCGCGCACGATCGACGAGCTCAAAGAAAAAGGCTTCTGGATTTACGGCGCTGACGCAAGTGGGGGCGGCAGTATCAGACAGCAAGATTTTCTGTCTTCCGCAGCGCTGATTTTGGGCGGAGAAGAAAAGGGAATGAGGCGGTTAATCAGAAAAAAATGCGACTTTCTGGTTACGATTCCCATGGCGGGGCATTTTGATTCTCTGAATGTGGCAGTTGCCGCCGGTATCATTCAATATGAGATTCTTCTTCAGAGAATCATGACAAAAGACGATAACAGATAATAAGCACATTCCTGATGTAATAATTTTAAATTTAACTTGTTGAAATTACATGGAAGGTGTTTTATGATACCGGCCCGAGCCGGAAAACTATCCTACACCTAGAAAGGATTTTGACTATGCCCATTTTCCTTTGGGAAGGAACCACAAAAAAGGATGAAGTCAAAAAAGGCGAAATAGAGGCAGCCGACGAAGCGGCGGCGCGTATGATTTTACGGCGGCAGGGATTTAAGACCCTTGATGTCCGCCAAAAGCCCAAAGACCTTTTGGAGTATCTTCCTTTTCTGGCCGGAAGCATCAAAGAAAAGGAAGTCGTGGTTTTTTGCCGCATATTCTCCACAATGATCAATGCAGGCCTTCCCCTGATTCAATGTCTTGACCTTCTGGCCCAGCAGGAGGAGAACAAGGCGTTTGCCAAGATCATCCGCACGGTGAAGGAAGATATCGAGGGAGGCAGCAGCCTGACGGACGCGCTGAAAAAGCATCCGAAAGTTTTTGATGAACTGTTTATAAACCTGATTGCCGCCGGCGAGGCGGGCGGTATCCTCGACGTTGTTTTGGGGCGTCTCTCCACTTATCTGGAAAAAGCGCTGAAACTGAAGAGAAAAGTCAAAAGCGCGATGACCTACCCGGCGGCGGTTCTGATTATCTCCTTTGCGGTTGTGGCGTTGCTTTTGATTAAGGTCATACCCGTCTTCCAGAAAATGTTTGAAGGTTCCGGCAGTGAGCTGCCCGGACCGACGGCCATGGTCATCGCGATGAGTGAATTCGCTCAGAGTTACTGGTGGATCATTCTTGGCGTTATTGTCGTTTGCATATTTATTTTCCGCCAGTTCTACAAAACGGAAAAAGGGCGCTGGATGACCGATTCCGCCCTTTTACGTGTCCCTGTTTTCGGTCCGGTGCTCAGGAAGGTTGCCGTGGCTAAATTCTCACGCACCATGGCCACCATGATGAGCTCCGGCGTGCCGATTCTGGAAGGTCTGGCCATTGTCAGTAAAACGGCCGGGAACGTGGTCGTCGAGGATGCGCTTATGAAAACACGTCAGGCGATCAGTGAAGGACAGCCGATTGCCGAGCCTCTGGCCGCTTCCGGTATTTTCCCGCCGATGGTGGTTCAGATGATCGCCGTGGGTGAGGCCACCGGTGCCCTGGATGTCATGCTTAACAAAATCGCCGATTTTTATGATGATGAAGTGGACGCGGCGGTGGAGGCGATGACATCGCTTCTGGAGCCGGTGATGATGGTTTTCCTGGGAGGCATTGTCGGCGGCATGATCGTGGCCATGTATCTGCCGATCTTCAAGCTGGCATCCGTTGTCGGATAAAAAATGGTCGGGATGGCGCGATTTGAACGCGCGACTCCTGCGTCCCGAACGCAGTGCCCTACCAGACTGGGCCACATCCCGACACGGGCGGGACGTTATAAAATTTATCTCGAAATGTCCACATGTTTTTGTTGAAAACCGTATTTAAATTCTACATCGAAAAGAGCAGTAGCCGTGATTATTTATGATATAAAATGTGAAAACGGCCATAAATTTGAAGGCTGGTTTAAGGACCGCGAGGCCTGGATCGAGCAAAACGCCCGTAAACTGGTCTGCTGCCCTGTATGCCACAGTGCAAATGTTGAAATAGCACCGTCATCTATTGCCATTATGGGCAGGGGATCCAAAAAGCTGGACGAAAGCAATAAACCACAGGCCGGCGCGGCCCCCACTCTGAAGTCCCTGCATCAGTATATCGCTGAGAATTTCGAGGATGTCGGCAGTAAATTTTCCGAAGTGGCACTGAAAATTCACTTTGGCGAAGAAGAGAAACGAAACATCAGAGGGACAACGACACCGCAGGAAGAAGTAACCCTAAAAGAAGAGGGAGTTTCGTTTATAAAAATCCCTCTGCCGAAAATGGACAGCTGATCATTTTTTAATTCAGGATGCCCCTCTAAATCCGCCGGAAAGCCATTGACGCTGAAAAATGTTTCATATTGACCAAAGGCCTCATTGTATGTCGAGTACTTATAAAAATATAATTGACCATATCGGAAACACTCCGCTGGTGGAGATAAGCAGGCTCAATCCGAATAAAAATGTCCGGATTCTGGCCAAACTGGAGTCGGCAAATCCCGGCGGCTCCATAAAAGATCGCACCGCCCTGTTCATGATTGAGAACGCTGAAAAAAGAGGTGAGCTCGATCGCCACAAGACAATCCTCGAGGCGACCAGCGGCAATACAGGTATCGGCCTGGCCATGATCGCTGCGGCGAAAGGATATAAACTGTGCCTGACCATGTCCGAGGCGGCCAGTGAAGAGAGAAAAAAAATCCTGCGGGCGTTCGGCGCGGAGCTTCATTTTACCCCGGCGGCCCTCGGCACGGACGGCGCCATCGAGGTGGCCTACCGCATGCTGCGTGAAAATCCTGACAAGTACTTCGGGACGGATCAGTTCAACAATGAAGACAATATTGACGCCCATTATTACGGCACGGCCGGGGAAATATGGGAGCAGACTGATGGGCGGGTCAGCATGGTTGTCGCCACGCTCGGTACGACCGGGACGGCCATGGGGATCTCCAAACGTCTCAAGGAGCTGAACGGACAAATCCGTATTGTCGGTGTCGAGCCTTATCTGCAGCACAGAATTCAGGGGCTCAAGAATATGCGCGAATCATATCGCCCGGGCATTTTCGACAAAAACCGCCTCGATGAAAAAGTGAATATCCTCGACGAGGACGCATTTGAGATGGCCCGGCGTCTGGCGCGCGAAGAGGGCATCCTGGCAGGCATGAGCTCCGGCGCGGCCATGTTTGTTGCCGCGGCAAAGGCCCGCGAGATGGAAGAAGGGCTGATCGTGGTTATTTTCCCGGACAGCGGCGAGCGCTACCTGAGCACACCCCTGTTTGCGGTAAAAGAGGAACTGGCCGCACTTAATCTCTATAATATTCTCAAGCGTAAGAAAGTGCCTTTCAAGCCTCTGCAGACGGCAGAAGTTTCACTGCGCACCTGCGGTCCGACTGTGCATGATGCGCCGCACCTGGGTAATTACCGGCGGCTGGTTGTGTCGGATGTTTTGAGCCGTTACCTGTCGGCAAAAGGCTACCGGGTGAGGCATGTAATCGATGTCGTTGATTTTTCTGACAAATCAGTCCACGGCTCGGAAAAGGCGGGGATGGAGCTTACCGATTATACCGACAAATATCTGAGTGTTTTTCTCGATGACGTCCGGTATCTGAACATCAGTGAGGATAATATTTATGTTAAAGCCTCCGACAACATCGACTCCATGCTCAAGATAGTCGAAAAACTTGTTGACCGGGGTTATGCATACGAAAAGCTTCGTTCAGTGTATTTCGATATTTCCAAACTGGCCGATTATGGTGCGCTCTCCAATGTCGATTTGAAAAAGACGAGGCGCGGGAAATCAATTGATCTGGACGATTACGAAAAAGACAGTCCGGCTGATTTCGCCCTCCTGAAAAGAACGGGTCTTAGCGAGCTAAAAAGGGGCATCTATTACAAGACAAAATGGGGCAATGTCCGGCCCGGCTGGCATCTGGAATGCGCGGCGATTTCTCAAAAGCATCTGGGGACGGCCTATGATATCCACATCAGCGGGGCGGACGAGATTTTTCCCCATTGCGAAAACATGGTCGCCATGAACAGGGCATCGTTCGGCCACAGCGGCGCGTCGTACTGGATGGGCGCGGAACTGATCATGGTGGAAGGGCGCAAAATGTCGCGCTCCCTCAATAACGCGGTAACCATTGAAGATCTGAAAAAAAGCGGCTACAGCGGGCGTGATATACGATTTTTTCTGCTTGGCGTGAACTACCGCAAACCGATAACCTACTCACCGGAAGCATTGCAGGGCGCAAAAAACGCCCTGCGAAAAATTGATATGTTTATTTTCCGCCTCAGTGCACTCACTGATGGAAGCCGGGATTTTCCCGATGTGGACCAGCTCATTTATAATCTGCATCATGATTTTGAAAACGCGCTAGATGACGATCTGAACATCTCCGGTGCCCTGGCCGCCCTGTTTGAGTTCATGGGCCGCATCAATGTACCGCTGGCGGAAAACAAATTCAGCCGCGCGGATGCCGTAAAGGTTGTCAAAGCACTGGAAAGAATAAATAATGTCCTCGGGGTAATGAGCTTTGAAACTCAGGATCTCCATCAGGAGATTGCCGCGCTGGTGAAAAAAAGGCAGGAGGCGAGAGCGGCCCGCCTCTGGGACGAGGCCGACAGGATAAGAGAAGAGCTGTTTCTTTCCGGTGTGGAAGTGCTCGACGGCCCGCAGGGGACGATCTGGCGTTTCAAGTAGGGATGGGATGTATGGGAAAAATAAGAAGATCAGTTATCGCCGGTTCCTGGTATCCGGGAAACCCTTCCGTCCTGAGGGGGGATATCGGCCTGTATTTTAAAAAAGTTCCTGACAGAGAAGTTCCCGGAGAGGTCATCGGCCTGGTTGTGCCTCATGCCGGTTATATGTATTCCGGACAGGTGGCGGCCTATGCCTACAAACTCGTGTATGGCAAAAAATACGATGTAGTGATACTCATCGGGCCGAGTCACAGGGTCGCTTTTCGAGGTGTTTCCGTCTATCCGCAGGGGGGCTATGAAACGCCGCTGGGTGTGGTTCCCGTTGATGATGAAATCGCCGCCGAAATAATTAAAGCAACCGATGTCGTTGTCGATTACCCTCCGGCCCATGAGCAGGAGCATTCTCTGGAAATTCAACTCCCCTTTCTGCAGGTGGCTCTGGGTGAGTTTAATTTTGTCCCGCTGGTCATGGGGGAACAAAGCCGGGAGGTGTGCCACAAGCTTGCGTCGGCAATACATCAGGTTTCCCGCGACAGGCGAGTGTTGCTTGTGGCCAGCACAGACCTCTCCCATTTCTACGAATATGAGCAGGCCAGACGCATCGATGCCGCCGTCGTGGACAGTATTCGAAAAAATGACGCAGAAGAGCTTTTGAAAAAACTGGACCAAAAAAAAGCAGAAGCCTGCGGGGGAGGACCGATGGTTACGATGATGCTGGCCGTAAAGTTACTCGGGGCCGGCGAATCCGAGCTTCTTCGATATGCCAATTCCGGTGATATTACAGGAGATAAAAGCTCGGTAGTCGGCTACGCGTCGGCAGTATTTTACAAAACATGAAAATTAAAATTGAAGAGGAAAAATGGAACTGACACAAGCGGATAAAAAGGCTCTTTTGGAAATAGCCAAAAAAGCGATCACGGCGAAGGCGGGCAACAGGGAGATGCCCAAACCTGCAATGGATTTGCCTGTTCTTAAAGAAAAACGGGGCGCTTTTGTCACGTTGAAAAAGAGGGGACATTTGCGCGGCTGCATCGGCTACATCAAAGCGGTCAAACCTCTGGAGGATACGGTCCAGGAAATGGCCATTGCCGCCGCTTTTCACGATCCCCGCTTTCCGGCACTCAAGAGTGAGGAAATAAAGGATTTGAGTTTTGAAATATCGGTCCTCAGTCCCCTGGTCAAGATTTCAGAAATCAACGACATTGAAATCGGCCGGCACGGCCTGTACATGGTCCGGGGGCATAATTCGGGTTTGCTTCTGCCTCAGGTGGCCATTGAATACGGCTGGGATCGGGAAACCTTTCTTGAAGAAACCTGCCACAAAGCGGGGCTGCCTTCCGGGGCCTGGAGAGAAAAGGAAACGGAGATATATGTTTTTTCTGCAGATTATTTCAGCGATCAGCAATAGTCTTCATTTTACACCGCCGGTCAATATTTTTCGAAGTAAATATAAAATTTTACTTGACAAAAGCACCTTTAAAATTTAAAGACTGCAATTCGCACGAATCAGTGCCGCAGATTTTTTGCGCTTAATTTGACACTGATGAGCGGTGATTTTGTTTGAAATAAAAGTTTTGCTGGCGTAGCTCAATCGGCAGAGCAGCTGATTTGTAATCAGCAGGTTG
>CAYWRV010000014.1:0-19824 GCA_964460865.1 uncultured Smithella sp.
AGCTACTTTGTTCACTACACTTTTGAAAAACCAAGAACCCTTTCGTTGATATTATGTATGTTTTTACGACAAAATCCGCAGTTGCTGTCAAAGTCGGGACAATGCTAAAATTTCTATATTGTGGCTTCATTCTATAAACTTTATCCGAGTGACTGGTTAACTGTTCCTGTTCGATCGGAATAATCTGCCCCGCTTTTATCACTTTGTTTTCCTAGAATGATTTGCTATTGTGAGATGTAGCCTTCCTGATGGTATTTGTTTTTATTCAGTTAACAAAGCTCTGCCAGATCGAGGGCTGCTTCTTTAATGCAAGAAAAGAATTATACGTTACTACTTTTTAATTTAATGGTCAGATGGACAAACTAACCGGAATACAACGAAAATATCTGCGCGGATTGGCGCATCATTTAAGGCCGTTGGTCATTGTCGGTGCAAAAGGTGTAACCGGGCAGCTTGTGGGTTCGGTCGATCTGGCGCTGAAAGATCATGAGCTGATAAAGGTGAAATTCGGCGAGTTTAAAGACTCGAAAAAGGAGCTTTCCGAAGAAATAGCCGCCCGGACGAAAAGCGAGCAGGTCGGCATGATCGGGAATGTGGCCATTTTTTACCGCGCGCATCCCGAGCGGGAAAAACGAAAAATCAAGCTTCCCTGATTGACAGATCCGCAACGAAAATCATCACCGGGGATCGCCGGTTAAAGATTCAGCCTATCTTCTTGTGAGCTGTCTGTATTTAATCCGGTGCGGCTGGCCGGCTGCCGAGCCGAATCTCTTTTTGTAGTCTTCCTCGTATTCCGTGTAGTTGCCGTCGAAGAAGAGAACTTTGCTGTCACCTTCAAAGGCGAGGATGTGGGTGCAGATGCGGTCCAGAAACCACCGGTCGTGGCTTATTACGACCACGCATCCGGCAAAGCTCTCCAGTGAGTCTTCCAGAGCACGCAGCGTATTTACGTCCAGGTCGTTGGTAGGTTCGTCAAGTAAAAGGACATTGCCCCCCTCCTTGAGCATCCGCGCCAGATGGACACGGTTTCGCTCACCCCCGGAAAGGGTCCCGACTTTCTTTTGCTGATCGGTGCCGGAGAAGTTAAAGCGTGACACATAGGCGCGCGAATTTATCTGCCGCCCGCCGAGGCTGATAGTGTCCTGGCCGTCTGAGATCATTTCCCAGATGCTTTTGTCCGGATCGAGTGAGTCACGGCTCTGATCGACGTAGGCGAGCTTCACCGTTTCGCCGATGCGGATCGTTCCAGAGTCGGGTTTTTCCTGCCCGGTGATCATGCGAAACAGGGTAGTTTTGCCCGCTCCGTTGGGGCCGATCACACCGATGATGCCACCGGGCGGCAGGGAAAAACTCATCCCCTCTATAAGCAGCTTGTCGCCGTATCCCTTGACGACATTCTGCGACTCAATGACCAGATCGCCCAGGCGGGGGCCGGGCGCAATGAAAATCTCCCTTGTGCCTGATTCACGTTGATGGTCTTTGTTCAAAAGCTCTTCATAGGCCCTGATGCGCGCCTTGGATTTGGCATGCCTTCCCTTGGGTGACATGCGGATCCATTCCAGCTCTCTCTCGAGTGTCTTGATGCGATGGCTTTCCGCCTTGTCTTCATTTTTTAAGCGGTTTTGCTTCTGCTCCAGCCACGAGGAATAATTACCCTGCCAGGGTATGCCCTGCCCGCGGTCGAGCTCGAGGATCCAACCGGCGACATTGTCGAGAAAATAACGGTCATGCGTGACGGCGATGACGGTCCCTTCGTATTTTTGCAGATGGTGTTCCAGCCATGCGACGGACTCAGCATCCAGATGGTTGGTCGGTTCGTCCAGAAGAAGTATGTCCGGTTTTTGTAAAAGCAGGCGGCACAGGGCGACGCGGCGCCTCTCGCCGCCGGAGAGGACCCCGACGGGTGCGTCGGCGGGCGGGCAGCGCAGGGCATCCATCGCCATTTCCAGGCGTGAGTCGATATCCCAGGCATCGAAAGCATCCATTTTTTCCTGAAGCCGGGCCTGCCGGTCGCAGAGTCTGGTCATCTCTTCATCGGACATTTCCTCGGCAAATTTCTCATTGACGGCATTGTATTCATTGACGACGTCCATGATTTCCGAAACGCCCTGGGCGACAATTTCTCCGACAGTCTTCGTCTCGTCCAGTTGCGGCTCCTGTTCCAGATAGCCCACTGTATGGCCGGGGGACAGGATGGTTTTACCAAGAAAATTCTGATCGACGCCGGCCAGAATTTTTAAAAGCGAGCTCTTGCCGGAGCCGTTCAGCCCGATGACGCCGATCTTCGCTCCGTAAAAATATGACAGGTAAATATCCTTGAGCACCGGCCTGGTATCGTAGACCTTACTCACTCCGATCATCGAATAGATTACTTTGTTCCCCTCACCGGCCATCGCGGGCGACACCTCCGTCTTTTTACTGAATGTAAGGAAATATATTCTGAATGATTATGTTGAAATTATCCTGCACATTGTCATGACCGTCGATGATACCCATATGTCCCGGCAAAAGCAACTCCGTGTCGAGTTCGGACAGTGTGACGATGCTTTTTTTGAGCAGCTGGCCGCTGCCCCCCGGGAAATCGGTGCGTCCGACGTTCTGCTGAAACACGACATCTCCGGAAAAAAGCACTTTTCTTCCGGGGGAGTAAAGACCGATAGAGCCGGGCGTGTGACCGGGAATGCAGATCACTTTAAATACCTCATCCCCCAACTCAAGCCGGCCGTTCTCGAGCTCCATATTGATTTGCATCTGTGGCACGGTGATCCCGAACAGGCCATACAACTCGCCCCCGACTCCTTTGAGGAATTCCACTTCCTTACGGTGCATGGCGATGCCGACCTCGCCGGGATCAAAAAGCTCGGAGCCCTGAAAGTGGTCGGGATGGGAATGAGTGTTGATCACATACCTGATATCATTTTTTTTAATCCCGTCATTGTCCATCCGGTTGAGAAGATCGGGCAGATAACGAGTAAGGCCCGGATCAATCAGAGCCTTGACACCGCCGCCGATATAATAGCTGTTGCAGTTGTTGTCAAAATAGTTCGCCCACTCATAAATGTAGATATCGTCCCCGTATTTCATTTAACACTCGTCCTTCATTAAAATCAGTTTAAAGTTCACTTTTCCACCGCCGGCATACCGCCTTTTGTGAGCATACCTGTTGCAAAAGCACTACGGTCCTTTTCATTCAGCCACTCGCTTACGTCCCTGGCCGATTTTTCCCATCCGCTCTCCAGCATCGGCAGATGGGCGAATTGTTCATATTCAATATAATCAGCATCCAGGTATTGGGCCAGTCTTCTTTGTAAAGACGGAGGGGCCAGGACGTCCCTGGCGCAGCCGATCACCAGCCGCGGGCATTTGATCCGCGAAGGATAAACCGGATACCCCTGGGCAACCTGGTACAGGGCAACGAGTGACTCGGCTGCAAACATTTTGAAAACCTCCCTTCTCTCATTTGCTGCGATATTGTTGAGAAAGGCTTTTTCTGCCATGGCAAATGTCGGCTTTACCGGCCTGGCGCTCATTGCTCCCCACATTGTTCTGACCAGAGTTCCGGAATAGGGCAGATCGACATTGAATTCGTCCGGCGCAGGAAGAATGCCGAAAGGCGGAGCCCCGGCAATGGTGACCAGCGCCCCGACGCGCGAGATATTTTCGGCCGTCTTCTGGGCGACGATGGCGCCGAGGCTGTGTCCGACGAGCGCACAGTTTTGAATGCCAAGACGCGCGATGACTTTTTCCACATCCTCGATATAGTCCTCCAATGTAACATGGGCCAAACCCTCTTCGCGCTGTGATGGATGGTGACCTCTCAGGCTGACGGCAAAGGCCTCCCTGCCCTCGCGGGCAAAATACGAAAGGTAGTTCCTCCAGTACAGGCCGGTGCCGCCCGCGCCGTGAATGAAAAGAACGGGACGATGCCTGCCCTGCTCCGGCCGCGAGTTGTACACGGCCAGATTATCAATTCTGATCACCTGCACGAAAAGCCTTTCCGTTTGAATCGCTCACTCTGCCGGTTTATGGCCGGTTGCACAAACAGCACAATTTTTCGCCTGCAATACCGCATCCGGAGATCGGGTGCCGCAATTATGTTTTCCGATGAGCATTATCGTCAAACGATGAGCTTTTGATAGAGTCTGTGTTTGTGCAGTCAAGGCCGATATCCGGAGGATATCACTGATCCGTCAGAACTTTCTCCAGAGGCATCTCCGAAGAACTGTGGCCGATTTTGGTTACAATACCGTCTTTGTCAAGCAGAATGATCATCGGTACGCCGACGACGTTATAGGCGCGGCTTACCTCGCCGTTTTCATCAAGAAGCACCCGGTAGGTAATCGAATTGGTCTGGGCAAAGCGCGCGACTTTTTTTGCCGGCTCCATGATATCGATATATATCACGACCAGTCCGCGCGGGGAGTAAGTTTCGTGAACTTTTTTATAAACTGGTATTTCCGCGCGGCACCCCGGGCACCAGGTGGTGCCGAAAAAAATCAAAACAGGCTTGCCGCGGTGTGCGGAGAGGCTAAATATTTTGCCCTCGGTATCCTTAATGCTGAAATCCGGTGCTACCAGTACCTTTGGCTTGAAAGGCGCATTGGGAATATACTGGCTCCATGAGACGGTCTTACCGCCAAAGAAAAGAACCAGCGCCAGGGTTATGATAATACTGATTTTTTTCTGCATGTTGCTCCTTGGATTAAAACGCGAGAGTTCCCGCACTATACAGGAAATACTCGGCAGCGCCAATTAAAATAATGCCGAAAATTTTCGATATAACCGTCATCCAGGCGCCCGAGCGTGGAAGCGCCGCAATAAATCCGGTGAAAGTTCCCACCAGTATCAGAAGCGTACCCATACCGAAGGCGAAAGTTAACAAAAGCCCAATCCCCTGCAGAAGATGAGTCTTGAGCGCCACGAAACCCAGCAGCACGCCCAGAGCCGGCGCCGTGCAGGGGCCGATGACAAAACCTGAAGCTACACCCAGAAGGAAAGCCGGGATAAACCCTTTTTTGCCTCCGCCCGTGTATTTCATGATACTTTGCGGGACGGGCAGGGAAATCCTGAAAACATCGAGCATGGCCAGACCCATGAGCAGGCAGATGTTGGCCATGACGAAATAGACAAGGGGTGTCGTCTGCATCTGGCCGAAGAGTCTCCCGGAGAGGGCCGCCACTGCTCCCAGCACGGCATACGTCACGGACATGCCCACTACGTAAATCAGCGAAAGCAGAAAGCCGCGCATCTTCGAGCCTGCCTGCTGCGCACCGATGAATCCTGCCGTGACGGGGATCAGGGGGTAGGTGCAGGGGGTAAAACTGATTACCACGCCTCCCAGGTAGGCGGCGGCAAAAGAAAGAATGACAGAGCTGTTTAAATATGTGGCGAGGTTGTCGGTCAGAGTTTCAATCATTTGCGTAAATCGGTTTTTTCAAGGCCCCGAACCGTCGGTCGGCAGTCAGGGAGTATGCCGGTCCCAGGTTTTCTCAAATGAGTGGACCGGTTGGAGGCACATTGATGCGGATATAAAAATGGTGCCGAAGACTGGATTTGAACCAGCACAGGCGTACGCCCACTAGACCCTGAACCTAGCGCGTCTACCAATTCCGCCACTTCGGCACGCGACCGTGATTATACCGAAGCATGCCTCTTGTCAAGCTAAAATGAGCTTGAATTTAATGTGTAAAATGCTATTGTGCATCGCTGCCGGATTTGGTTGATGGAAGAATAATGATTGAATTTGAAGGCATTGAAGCAATAACCGGGGATTTCCGCGGCGCGTTTGTCACTATCGGGAATTTCGACGGTGTACACCTGAGCCATCAGCATATCTGCGGCAAGCTGGCTTGGGAAGCAAAACAAGCCGGCCGTAAATCTCTGGTCATCACTTTCGACCCCCACCCTAAAATGATTTTGCACCCCAATATCCGGCCTTTTTATCTGATTACCACACGAGCAGAAAAAATGGCTCGTCTGGCCGCATGCGGAGTTGATGCGGTGGCGGTCATTCATTTTGATCTGGCCTATTCCAAAACAACTGCCGCCGAGTTCGTGCAGGGGTTTTTGTGCAAAAAACTCGGCGTGTCCAAAGTCATCATCGGCCATGATTATGTTTTCGGGCAGGCGCGCCAGGGAAATGACGCCTATCTGATCGAGCAGGGGAGGATCTGCGGATTTTCCGTCGAAGTTATCGAAGCCTTTAAAATAAACGGTGAAATCGTCAGCAGCACACTGATTCGTAACTATATTCTGGCAGGAGATGTGAAAACGGCCGCGAAGCTGATGGGGCGCTTCTACAATGTCGCCGGCCCCGTAGGTTCAGGTGCGGGCCGCGGTGAGGGCCTGGGTTTTCCCACCGCCAACATCGAGCCGGAAAAAGAGCTGCTGCCGCCGCCGGGCATTTATGCCGCTTTTGTCATGGTTGACGGCAGCTGTTACATGGGGGCCCTCAATCTCGGCGCCAAACCCACCTTTGAAGACTACTCATCCACCTTTGAAGTCTTTCTGCTCGATTTCACAGGAGACTTAAGAGGTAAAAAAATAAATGTGCTTTTCGTGGAGAAACTGCGGGAGATCGTCAAGTTTGACTCTCCCGAAAGCTTGAAGCGCCAGATAACGCTGGATGTGGAAAAAGCAAGACAAATTCTGAAAGACAACGAACCAAATTAAGTGGAGGAGAATAATTTATGTTAAAAATTGCCATTGTGGGCGCGACCGGCATTGTGGGGCAGCAGGCGATCGTGAGCCTTCTGGGGCATCCCTGGTTTCAAATCTTGAAACTCGTCGCATCGGAACGTTCCGCCGGGAAAAAATATATAGACGCACTTCGCGATGCCAACGGCTCGATCCGCTGGTGGTGTCCGGAAGAACTGCCTGCAGACATTGCCGATATGATGGTGGAAGAGGCCGCCTCTTTCGACCCGACATCTGTCGATGTAATTTTCTCGACCATGGATGCCGGGCCGGCAAAAGATCTTGAGCCCAAATATGCGAAAACCACACCGGTCATCAGCACCGCTTCAGCATTCCGCTATGAGGAGGACACGCCGATTTTAGTGGGCGGCGTCAACATGGAACATGCGGCACTGCTGGATGTCCAGCGGAAAAACCGCGGCTGGAAGGGCTTCATCTCTCCCAAATCCAACTGCACCATCGCGGGGCTGGTTGTCTCTTTGAAACCTGTTCTGGACAAGTTCGGTGTTAAACAGGTGATGATGACTTCGCTGCAGGCCATGTCGGGTGCGGGCCGCACGCCCGGCCTGTCCGCCATGGATATGATGGAAAATGTCGTCCCCTACATATCCGGAGAGGAGCCGAAGGTGGAGACGGAGCCGCAGAAAATTCTGGGCCGCCTGTCGGGCGACAAAATCATCAGCGCGCCTTTCGGCATCACTGCCGCCTGCAACCGCGTGCCCGTGCTCGACGGCCATCTGGTATGCGCGTTTGTGCAGACGGAAAAACCCTGCACCCCCGAAGAGGTCAAGCAGGCGATGATGGAATATGGCAGGGACTTTGCCGAGCTGCACCTGCCGAGCTCCCCGCCTCATCTGATCGATGTCACCGACGACCCCTTCCGTCCGCAGCCGCGTGTTGATCGCGACAAAGGCGGCGGCATGACCGTGACGGTGGGGCGTATTCGCAAGGACCCGGTCATCCCCAACGGAATCAAGTATGTCTGTCTGGCGCACAACACCAAGCTTGGTGCGGCCAAGGGCGCGCTGCAGACTGCCGAATACCTGGTGAAACATTATCTGAAACTGATCTAGTAAGCCAAAACGGGACAGGCGGCCAAACAGTGCCGCCCGTCTCGTTTTCATTTATACGAGCGCGGGCCACCCGTGCCGGAGGAGTTGGCGGATGGATACCGGCAGCAAAAAGACATACGCACCGGGCGAGAGTTATGATTACCAGCTGCTCATCAGGCATATTCTGGAAAGCCCCCGTGTTTACTCGCCGGACAGGGAAATTATCTATCGCGACCGGGTCCGCCTGACCTATCGGGATTTTTTTGCCAGGACCGCCAGACTGGCCAATGCGCTGGCCGGCCTCGGTGTCGGATTCGGCGACACTGTCTGTGTTTTTGATTATGACTCGCACCGTTATCTGGAGTGCTTTTTCGCGATTCCGATGATGGGTGCTGTTTTGCACACGCAAAACTGGCGGTTTTCCCCCGATCAGATCCTCTATACGATGAACCATGCCGAAGACAAAGTCGTCGTGGTCCATGCCGACTTTCTCCCTGTGCTGGAGCCTCTGCTCGATAGACTGACCACGGTGAAAAAATTCATCTTGATCACGGACGACGGCCGTATTACCGAATCGCCGATCGAGTTTGCCGGCGAATACGAGGCTCTGCTTGCCGCCTCCAGTCCCGACTACGACTTCCCTGATTTTGATGAACGCACGAGAGCCACCACATTTTACACCACGGGCACCACGGGCCTTCCCAAAGGTGTTTATTTTTCACACCGCCAGCTCGTGCTGCACACGCAGGCGGGGATCATCAGCCAGGGAGCGTTCGAGTCCGTCTGTCGCTTCCGTTCCAACGATGTTTATATGCCGCTTACGCCCATGTTTCATGTCCACGCCTGGGGCGTGCCCTACGGCGCCACGCTGATGGGAACAAAGCAGGTGTATCCCGGCCGCTACGAGCCGGAAACGATATTGAGGCTGATCGAAGAAGAACAGGTCACCTACTCGCACTGCGTCCCCACCGTCCTGCAGATGATCCTCGGGCATCCGGCGGCGGCAAAAACCGATCTTTCGCGCTGGAAGGTGATCATCGGGGGGGCCCGCCTCAACAAGGGGCTGGCGCTGGCGGCCATGGAAAAAGGAATACAGATATACGCCTCCTACGGCATGTCGGAAACCTGTCCGCTGGCCACAAGGGCCAATCTCAAAAACCACATGCTGGGCCGGCCGCCGCAGGAGCTCGTCGATACGCTCATCATGACCGGTCTTCCCGCACCTTTTGTCTATGTGCGGATTTTCGATCCGGCAGGGCAAGAAGTGCTCCACGACGGGGTTTCCACCGGTGAGGTATGCCTGCGCGCTCCGTGGCTGACACAGACTTACTGGAAAGACCCGCAGCGCACCAAAGAACTATGGCGTGACGGATGGCTGCATACGGGCGATATCGGTTATATAAACGAGGAAGGCTATCTGCAGGTCACCGACCGGATCAAGGACGTAATAAAAACAGGCGGAGAGTGGATCTCATCGCTGGATTTGGAAAACATCATGAGCCAGCATGAAGCGGTTGTCGAATCCGCAGCCATCGGTATCCCCGATGCGAAATGGGGAGAGAGGCCTCTCATGGTTGTCGTCGTGAAGCCCGGTTATGAAAAAAGTGTAAGCGGGACACAGTTGCGCGACTTTCTTGTCCAGGCCGCCGCGGAGGGAAAAATTCCCAAATACGGCGTGCCGGATAAGGTGCGCATCGTCGATGCCCTTCCCAAAACCAGCGTCGGTAAAATCAACAAAATCGCGATACGGAAACTGTTCCAGTAAATGACGGCATAAGAATATAGTATGACTCTATACCGGTTCCTGTGCGGGCCGGTTTTTCCCGGCGCATTGAATCTGCCGGGCCGCGCGGTAGGAGCTGCGGACCAGGGGGCCTGCCTCCACCTGTTCAAATCCCAGCGTCAGGGCTGTCTCCCTGAAGGCGGCAAATTCGTCCGGGTGGTAGTAGCGAGCCACCGGCCAGTGGTGTAGCGTCGGCTGCTGGTACTGGCCGATCGTCACCCGCCGGCAGGCGGCGCCGGCCAGATCACGAAGCAGATTTATGACATCGTCTTTCCCCTCCCCGAAGCCCACCATGAACCCGCTTTTGGAAACCAGGCCCGCCCTGGCCACATTGGTCAGAAGCCGAAGAGAGGCACGGTAACTTCCCCGGGGACGAAGCTGTGAATAGAAAGGAAAGGCGACCTCGATATTGTGATTGATGACATCGGGCGCAGCTTCGATTATTTTGGCAAGCGCCCGGTCACTGCCCTGAAAGTCCGGAATCAAAACCTCGATTTTGCAGGATGGCAGAGCCTCCCGCAGACGGTGGATACAGTCGGCGAAAAAACCGGCACCTCCGTCGGGCAGGTCGTCTCTGGTTACGGAGGTGATCACCACATAGCCGAGGTTCATTTCCTGCACGGCGGCAATGAGGTTTTCAATTTCGCTCCTGTCCGGTTCTACGGGAACGCCATGGCGGACGTTGCAGTAACGGCAATCGCGCGTGCAGATATTGCCGAGAATTAAAAAAGTGGCGGTGCCGGAGGCGAAGCACTCGGCCATGTTGGGGCAGGCCGCCTCCTGACACACTGTGTGGAGCGACAGATTGCGGAAAAGCGAGACAAGTTTGCGGGCTTCCCCGTCGTAAGGCGGGCGCACCTTGAGCCAGGGCGGCTTTCGTAAATAAATATTTTTTGGGGGCAATTCCATCGCTCATCAAAAGGCGTCCGGCGCCTATGGCTTTTTCCAGGCCACATCCGGCCGGCGCGCCGCGAGAACCTCGTCGAGACGGGCCACCGGTGTGGAAACGGGTGCGTCCCGGAGCAGTTGCGGATTTGTTTTTGCCTCCCCGGCGATGGTGATCATCGCCTCACAGAAAGAATCGAGCGTCTCTTTGCTTTCCGTTTCTGTAGGTTCGATCATCATCGCCTCCGGCACGATGAGCGGGAAATAAATCGTCGGCGGATGGTAGCCGAAATCGATGAGCCTTTTGGCGATATCAGAGGTGTGCACGCCGCTTTGGGCCACCTGACGGCTGCCGGAAAAAACGCACTCGTGCATACACACGCGGTCGTAGGGAAGGTCGTAGTGCGGTTTTAGTTTTTCTTTGACGTAATTTGCATTGAGCACGGCGATTTCCGCGGCGCGCTTGAGCCCTTCTGCTCCCAGCGAGCGGATGTAGGCGTAGGCCTTGACCACCACGGCAAAATTTGCGTAAAAGGAGCGCACCCGGCCGATGCTCAGGGGAAAGTTATCCGACCAGGCATAGCCTTTGTCTTGTTTGACAATTCTGGGCACAGGCAGATAATCGGCCAACCTGGCCGAGACGCCGACCGGCCCGCTTCCGGGGCCCCCGCCCCCGTGCGGTGTGGAAAATGTTTTGTGTAAGTTGAGCTGGATGACGTCGAAACCCAGATCTCCGGGCCTGACCTTTCCTAAAAACGCATTAGCATTGGCCCCGTCTCCGTAAAGGAGCGCTCCGCGGTTGTGCACGAGCGCGGCCACTTTTTCGATTCCCCGTTCGAAAAGGCCAAGCGTGCTGGGATTGGTCAGCATCAGCGCCGCCACTTCGTCATTCATGAGAGACTCCAGATGCGCCAGATCAACACCTCCTTCGGCGTTGGAGCGCAGGTTCACCGTTTCGAAGCCGCACAGCGCGCCGGAGGCGGGATTGGTGCCGTGCGCCGTATCGGGAATTAAAATTATGCGGCGCTTCTCACCCCTGGTTTCGAAATACCTTTTGATCATCATCACGCCGCAAAGTTCGCCATGTGCGCCGGCCGCCGGCTGAAGCGTAAAATCAGCCATGCCGAAAATATGACTGAGCAGGCGCTGCATCGAAAACATCAGCTCAAGATTGCCTTGCGCGAAACTATCGTCACAGGCCGGATGGAGCCCGGTAAAGCCCGGTTGGGCGGCCGCGTCTTCATTTAGCTTTGGGTTATATTTCATCGTGCAGGAGCCCAGCGGATAGAAGCCCAGATCCACGCCGAAGTTCCTTCTGGAAAGACCGGTGAAATGCCGCACGAGATCGATTTCGGCAACTTCCGGCAGATCGAGATCGCGGCGGAGATATTTTTCACCGATCGCCTCATTCAAATCCACCGGCGGCACGTCACTTGCCGGCACATCCACTGCGGCCCTGCCCGGTCTGCTCTTTTCAAAAATGAGTTCCATCAGCCCTCCCCCTCTTTTAGTGTCTCCACGACACGATCCAGGTCCTTTTTGGAAAGCAGCTCGGTGGCGCAAAAAAGAAGAGTATTGTACAGCTCCGGGTAATCCCGGGCCGTCTCGTAGGCGCCTGTCATGCCGGCTTTACGGAGCCTGGCGTTGGCGGCTTTTGCGTCCGGGCAGGCAAAAACGAATTCGTTATAGACCGGAGCGGAAAAAATCTGACGCCAGCCCCTAAGTTCTGAAAGCCTGGTTTTTAAGTATTGAGCCTTGTAGATATTCAGAAGCGCCAGGCTGCGCAGATTCTTCCCCAGGGCCGCCAGATAAACGCAGGCGGTCAGCGCGCACAGGGCCTCGTTCGAGCAGATGTTCGAGGTCGCTTTTTCACGGCGGATGTGCTGCTCGCGGGTCTGCAGCGTCAGGACGAAGCCTCTTTTCCCGTTTTTATCGACAGTCGCACCGGCAATTCTGCCCGGGATCCGCCGGAGATATTTTTCCCGCGCGGCGAAAATCCCCAGATACGGGCCTCCGTAAGAAAGGGGATTGCCGAAGCTCTGTCCTTCTCCAACGACAAAGTCCGCGCCAGAGGCGCCTGCCGGTTCTAAAATGCCCAGACTGGTGGCATCGCCAAGGACCGCAATAAGCATCGCCCCCCGCTCGTGCGCGGCTTGTGCGATGGGCCGGACGTCCTCGATGCAGCCGAAAAAATTCGGATTCTGTATGATAATCGCCGCAACGGAGTCGTCAAGCTCTTTTGACAAAGCTAATGTATCGAACTGGCCGGTCGGCGTGTAGGGAATTTCGCTCATGTTAAGGCCGTTTGCCCACAGATAGGTTGAGAGGACCTGCCGGTACTGGGGATGAACCGAGCACGCGACAAGAATTTTATTCCGGCCGGATATTTTCGAGGCGAGGACGGCCGCCTCCGCCATTGCCGAGGCCCCGTCGTACATGGAGGCGTTTGCGATTTCCGTGCCGGTGAGATGGGCGATCATCGTCTGATATTCATAAATCGCCTGCAGGATGCCCTGGCTGATCTCCGCCTGATAAGGGGTGTAGGCCGTGTAAAACTCGGCCCGTCCGACGATGTGTCCCACGACCGGCGGGATGAAATGGGCGTAGGCGCCTGCTCCGGTGAGTGTAAGCTTTGGCACCTCGTTACGGGCGGCAATGGCCTTGAGGAGCTCAAGCGTCTCCTGCTGCGAAAGTGATGAAGGAACACCGGGAATGTTTTTGAGTCGGTATTTATGAGGAATATCGTCAAACAACTCGTCGATGCTTTTTATGCCGATGGCCGCCTGCATCTGCTCGATGTCTTCAGGGGTGTGGGGGCAGTAGTCCATGAGCTATTGCCCGTCCTCTCTGATCAGTTTGTTGTAATCGGCCGCGGCGAGGAGAGTCCCCAGCTCAGCCGCGTCATCCGGCCTCACTTTAGCGATCCAGCCCGCTCCGAAAGCGTCCGAGTTGATCAGCTCGGGTGCGCCTTCGAGCTCCGTGTTCACTTCAATGACCTCGCACCCGACGGGCGCGTACACATCGGAGACCGACTTGACTGATTCAACCACGGCCAGCGGCTCGCCGGCGGCGATTTTTTTGCCTGGCTCCGGAAGTTCTACAAAGACGATATCGGTGAGCATCTCCTGGGCGTAGTCGGTAATCCCGATGAGGGCGGTTCCGTCGCCCAGGTCTTTGATCCACTCATGATCTTTGGAATAAAATCTGTCGGATGGGTTCGGTTTGGGCATCCCTGTATCTCCTTTTTTAGAATTATTTTTTTGCAAAGATAAATAAACGCCGGAGGCCCGTGGTAAACTTCCGTGCAGGCGCAGCGCCCGGCGTCAGGATTTTTCTCTTTTATAAAACGGTATTTTGACCACTTTGGCCGAGGCCGGCTTGTCGCGGATGATGACCGAAAGGTCCGTTCCTTCGGCGGCGCAGGGTATATCAAGCATCGCAAGCCCTATGGCTTTGGTCAAAGTGGGAGAGAAGCTGCCGGAAGTAACAAAGCCTGCCGGTTTTTCGCCGTGATAGACACTATAGCCGTGGCGGGCGATGCCGCGGCCGGTCATTTCAAATCCGACCAGTTTTTTGTCGATTCCCCGGTCGCGAAGCGCGGCCGCCGCCTCTTTGCCGGCAAAGTCCTTGTCCCAATCCAGAAGCCAGCCATAGGTGACCTCCAGAGGCGATGTGTCCTCGGTCATGTCCTCACCGTTTAGCATCATGGCGCACTCCAGCCGGAGCGTGTCGCGCGCTCCCAGCCCCGCCGGCTGCAGGCCGAAGTCCGCGCCAGCCGCCAACAGTCGGTCCCAGATGAGACCGATTTTTTCCGACGCAGCATAAATTTCAAATCCGTCTTCACCGGTGTAACCGCTGCGGGAAATAACGGCTTTGATTCCCGCGACCTGGGCCTTTAAGAAACTGTAAAAGCCCAGACTTTTTAAATCCGCATCCGTCTGTGTGAGTAAAAGCTCCTGGGCTTTCGGGCCCTGCAGGTCAACTTTGCCGGTTTTATGACTTAAGTCTTCAAGGCGGCAGTCGAAGTTCCTTGCGGCCAGTATGGACCGAAGCCTGTGGAGGACCATTTCCGTTCGAGTGGCGTTGGTCACCAGGATGAAGAGATCGTCGGCCATTTTATAGACGGTGAGATCATCGATGATGCCGCCGTGGTCGTTTAGCAGAAGAGCGAGCCTGACCCGGCCTGCTTTTTGTCCAGCCAGATCGCGCGTGAGTGCAAACTGGAGCAGCGCCTGTGCCCCGGTGCCGGTGACTTTGATCTCTCCCATGTGGCAGATGTCGAAAACGGAACAGGCATTGCGGGTTGCGTTGTGCTCGGCGATCACCCCCGTGTATTGGACAGGCATCGCCCACCCGCCGAAATCGATGATTTTAGCGTTCAGGGCGAGATGCTTTTCATATAAAGGGGTTTTTTTCATGCTTTCCGCCCGGTGTGGATTTCACTGCTTGAAGAGCTTATTGATGAGAGCTTCTTTGTTTTTCGGGTAATAGAGGCTTCCCTCATAATCGACGATGAGCCTGCCGTCGAGATGGTCGATTTCATGCTGGACGACGCGCGCCGTGTAATCGAGGTAGCGCTTCGTGATCTTTTCACCCTGTGCGTTCAAGGCGCGGACTTTTATTTCGGGAAACCGCTCGACTTCGATCTGAATGTGGGGGCACGACAGGCAGCCTTCCGCCGCCGCGACCTTGTCCCCGCGTGACTGAGTAATCCGCGGGTTGACCAGGACGTCACAATCGGCGAGCGTGAGTTTTTTCTTCCCATCCTCGGCAGTCTTGTTTCTGAAGATGATGATTCTCCTGTTTATGCCGATCTGCGGCGCGGCCAGGCCGGATGCATCGTCGCGGCAGATGAAGGAATCGATAAGCGCCTGGATCTCCTCCTGCGTCTGCTTGTCAAAGGGAGCCTGGCACTCGGCGGAGACTTTACGCAGCACGGATGTATCGGCATCGTCGATGCCTTCATCATTCCAAAGCGTTAAGACTCTTTTGGGCGCCACCGGCTATGTTTTCCTCGCTTTTTTTTTGGGTCTATAACACCTATCGGGGTCAATTTCAAGTAAACGCAGCTTGCAATTTCAGCATGTCTTTTGTTAGAAGTAAGGGCCGTTACACAGGCACGAACAATGGGGAAGTATCTTGATTAACAGCATTATTACAAAAGCGGCGCGGAAACAATTCGACCGCGCCCTGAAATTTGACGAAGGGGCGGTGCATGATCTGCCGTCGTGTAACGACGTCAGGCCGCGCCTGCTTTATATTCACATCCCTTTTTGCGAGGAGCTTTGTCCATACTGCTCCTTTCACCGCGTCCGGCTGAACGAAGATCTGGCCTTCAGATACCATGCCGCCCTGCGGCTGGAGATGGCCCTTTACCGCCAGAGGGGTTACCGCTTTACCGGTCTTTACGCGGGCGGTGGCACGCCCACCGTCCTGATCGGGGAGCTTGCAGAAACTCTCAGGCTGGCGCGGGCGCTTTTCCCGATTGATTCCATTTCCGTGGAGACCAATCCTGATCACCTCACGGACGCGAACATTGAAATCCTCAGGCAGGCCGGCGTGAACCGCCTTTCGGTGGGTGTGCAGACATTCGATGACGGTCTGCTCAGGCAAATCGCCCGCTACGATAAATACGGCTCGGGCGAAGAAATCGCCGCTCGCCTGGAGCAGGTGTCGGGTAAATTCGACACACTCAATGCCGACATGATCTTTAACTTTCCCGGCCAGACCTCTGCCATGCTGGAAGAGGACCTGGACGTTCTGCAAAAGATTAAAATGCAGCAGATCACTTTTTATCCCCTGATGGTGTCGTCTCTGACGCAGGGCCTGATGAAGGAAAAAATGGGAGAGGTGAACTTTCGCCGCGAAAAGGACTTTTTCAAACAGATCCTGCGCCGCCTCGAGGCGGATTACGATTCCTCATCCGCCTGGTGCTTTTCCCGTAAAAAAACCGGCTCGTCACTGATAGATGAATATGTCGTCGATTTTGACGAGTACGCGGGTCTGGGAAGCGGCGCTATCGGTTATGTAAACGGCGTGTGTTATGCAAATACGTTCGATATCGAAGGCTACATCCAGGAGCTGGAGCAGGGCCGTCTGCCGCTTGAGGCGGCGCGAACCTTCGACTTTGCCGACCGGATACGCTATGACTTTTTGATGAAACTCTTCAGCACCCGTCTCAACGTCCGGGAGCTTGAAGAAAAATATGAGGGACGGTTTTTGAAAACACTTTGGCAGGAAATGGCCGCTTTTACACTGGCCGGTGCTTTCCGGTATTTTTCACCGAATCTTCATCTCACACCCTGGGGAAGATACTACTGGGTGATCATGATGAGGGAGTTTTTCATAGCCGTGAACAACTTCCGCGACCACTGCCGCAGGCAGGCCGCCGGTGTGAAACTTCCCTGACACACGGTCATACCTGGGCCGTCCAACATTTTGTCATAGGTATAGTATGGATGAGAAAAGAAAAGAATTACTAAAGACCATTCCGAAAATAGACGACATTATCAGCCTGCTGGAAAAAAGAGGCATCCATGGCAGGGCCTCGCATGACATTGTGCGTGACGCGTGCCGCACCGTTGTACAAAAATTTCGGGAACGCATCCTTAACGCGACCGGCAGGGAGCTGCCGGCGGGCCTGTCGGATGAGCAGGCGGCAGATGAGGCACAAAAAATTATCGATGATCTGCATTCATATAAACTGCGTCAGGTGGTGAACGCCACCGGCGTTATTTTGCACACCAACCTGGGGCGCGCCCCCCTGTGCCCGGAAGCCATCGAGCGCATTGTCGAGGTGGGACGAGGCTACTCCAACCTCGAGTTTGACCTGGCCAGGGGAGAAAGGGGACTTCGTTATGACCACGTCGGTGAGCTTATCTGCCGTCTGACCGGCGCCCCGGACGCGCTTATCGTGAATAACAATGCGGCGGCGGTTCTGCTGGTTCTCAACACGCTGGCCGATGGCCGGGAAGCCATCGTTTCGCGCGGCGAACTTATTGAAATCGGCGGCGAGTTTCGCATTCCCGAGGTCATGGCCAAAAGTAACTCCATCCTGCGGGAGGTCGGCACAACCAACCGCACAAGGCTGTCCGACTATGAAAAAGCCATCGGGCCGGACACGGGTGTGATTCTGAAAGTACACACCAGCAATTACCGGATCGTGGGCTTTACCGAAGAGGCGGATCTTGTTTCGCTGGTCGCTCTGGGCAAAAAAAACAACATCCCCGTTTTCGACGATCTGGGAAGCGGCTGCCTGGTCGATCTGGACCGCTACGGACTCGAGCACGAACCGACGGTGCGGGAGGTGCTGGCAACGGATGTCGATGTGGTCACCTTCAGCGGCGACAAGCTTCTTGGGGGGCCGCAGGCGGGCATCATCGTGGGGGAAAAAGACATTATCGCCCGCATCAAGAAAAATCCCCTCAACCGCGCCCTGCGCATCGACAAGTTCACACTGGCCGCGCTGGAGGCGACGCTTATGCACTACCTCGTTCCGGAGGAGGCGGCGACGAAGCTCCGTACGCTGAAGGCCCTGACCGAGCCGGCACCGGACGTTAAAAAACGAGCCGGCAAATTGCTGCAAAAGATCAGGCGCGCCGGTATTCCCGGCATCACGGCCGGGCTCGGGCAAGCCGTGGCCGCTGCCGGTGGCGGTTCCCTGCCGGCGCAAAACATCCCTTCCACTGTCGTCAGTGTCCGCTCTGATAAATTGACGCCGGCCAGGCTGGAGGCGGGGCTGCGCCGTGCGCCGGTTCCCGTGCTCGTCCGCGTGGATGAAAATGAAATATTGATCGATCTGCGCACGGTGACGGAGTCGGAATTCGGCTTCATCACAGACGCACTCAAACTCGTCGCTTCATAGGGGAGCGCCTCTGCCATGGCGGAAGAAAAAAAGGCCACAGACCTGTCCCTGACCGTCGCGGCGGCCGAGGCCGGGATGCGAGTCGATATTTTTCTGGCGCAGGCGGACCCGTCCTTTTCCCGGTCTCAAATAAAAGGCGCCATCGAAAAAGGCGATGTCCGGGTCAATGGCCGTGTACCGAAGGCCGGCCTTCTGCTCAAAGAGGGAGACAAGGTTAAGCTGCACATGGAGCCTGCGCGCGTGCCGGTGGCTGTCGCCCAGGATATCGCGCTTGATATCGTCTATGAGGATTCCTCGCTGATTGTCATCAACAAGCCCGCCGGTATGGTCGTCCACCCGGCGCCCGGCAACCCCGACCGGACGCTGGTGAATGCTCTTTTGCACCACTGCGACGAGCTTGCCGGCGGAGGCGATGCTCTCCGGCCGGGCATCGTCCACCGTCTGGACAAGGAAACATCGGGGTTGATCGTTGCAGCTAAAACCGAGCAGGCGCATCGTCATCTTGGCGCCCAATTTGAAAAGCGTGACGTGGAAAAAAAATACACCGCCCTGGTCTGGGGGGATGTCCGTGAGGAAAAAGGCGAGATAGCCAGGCCGGTGGGACGCCACCCGGTGGACCGCAAAAAAATGTCCACCGAAAGCAGGCGGGGCAGAGACGCCCTCACCCTGTGGAAAGTGAGCGAAAGGTTCATCACGGCGACGCTTTTGGATATAGAATTAAAGACCGGTCGGACTCATCAGATTCGTGTGCACCTGTCCGGTATGGGGCATCCGGTGGTGGGGGACAGTGTTTACGGCGGCGCTTCCCGATTTCTCTTGATCAAAGACACGAAGTTAAGGGCGCAAATAAAGGCTTTTTCACGTCAGGCTCTACATGCCGCCGCCCTGTCGTTCGTGCATCCGGAAAAAGGGGAGAGGATGGTTTTTCATGCGCCGCTTCCCGATGACATAAAAAGGCTCGTGGAGCTTTTCCGTCTCACGGTTTCGCCCACCGGCAAATCCGGTTTACAAACCATCGGCGATAGGCTAAAAGCGTAAATATGTTTTCCGTCAGTAAAAAGAACTCCATCGCCTATCTCGAATCACCGCTTCTGAAATCGTGTGATTTTTTAACTCACGCTTTCTGCACCAGGGTGGGCGGCTTATCCCGCGACGACTACAAAAGCATGAACATGAGCTTTGAGGAGGGTGACGAGGAGTTTCGGGTGCTTGGCAACTGGGACAAGCTGGCCACATCTTTTGACATACCGCTGGACAACTTCCTGGTGCTCAATCAGGTGCACGGCGACGATATTCTGGTCATCGGGCCGCACGGTGAGTATTTCACCTCCCGCGAGGCGCTCAATTACGATGCGGTCGTCACCAACCGGCCCAATCTGGCGATCTGTATTAAAACAGCCGACTGTGTGCCACTGTTTGTCGTGGACAGGGTAAAAAAAGTCATTGCCGCCGTTCATGCCGGCCGCAGCGGCACGGCGCTGGAAATCACCGCGAAAGTGGTGCGGCTCATGAGACAACAGTACGGCTCACTGCCCGGAGATATG
>CAYWRV010000015.1:0-19464 GCA_964460865.1 uncultured Smithella sp.
AAATTAGGTAATAAATTAGGTAATAGCCGGTGATATGTATAGCGAAGACGACTTCATCCAGCTTTCCGTTTTTGTGGAAAATTTGTTGAAGTTTTTTGGTGAATGCCGGGGCAAATTGTTTTCAGTGGCAAAATGTATCGGTTTATGAATCGGCCGCACCATGCCTTGTGTTACCGGCGGATTCCGCGGGACTGGCCATAATATAGGGCTTGACAGCCGGCTTGGGCTCATTTAGGACAATCTAAAAATCAGCTTCGTTTCAAAAGAGGCCGAAAGTTAGAGGATGGATCGATGCCGCCGAAAATTAATATCGACACGCTGACGGAAGCCGAACTGATTGATTTACATAACCGCATCGTCCAGAGGTTGCGTTTTCTTCAGGAAGCACGCGCGCACCGGCAGATGATGGAATTTTCCGTAGGCGATCAGGTTTCCTTTCAACCGCCGGGCCATGAGCCGTTGATTGGCGTGATTATTCGTTACAATAAAAAGACGGTCAGCGTCATTACCGAGCAAGGTCGGCGCTGGAATGTTTCGCCGTCGTTGCTGCGGCTGGTTAAAAACGCGCAAAAAAGCGACGCCTCCAATGTCTTTAATTTCATCAAATCGTAAATTCCGGTTTACCCGAAACAGGCTTTTTCTTGCGCTTGTCGAACGGGACATCTCAAAATTATCTTGACGTGGCCAAGATTTTCTTGACACCCGGAAGGGCTCATTTTATACTCCGCACACCAAACGGAGGTTCTTAAAAATAAGCTAATAAGAACGCTTGGTTATGAGCATCAGAGTGAAAAAGCGAGCGCCCGCATGAACTTTGGGTGCTTTTAATAAAATCATTACGGAAAGGACACAGGAGGCGTTTTATGTATCGGATTGATCTGCTCAACAAGATTTCGGAAAAAGGTTTGAGCCTTTTTACACCGGATTATGAGTACCGCGAAGGCATCGACGATGCCGATGCGATCCTCGTCAGAAGCAAGGAAATGAAAGAGATGGCTCTTCCCGCCGGCGTGAAGGCCATCGCCCGCGCCGGCGCCGGCGTAAACAATATCCCTATCGACAAATGCTCTGAAAAAGGCATTGTTGTTTTCAACACGCCCGGTGCCAACGCCAACGGAGTGAAGGAGCTGGTCATTCTGGGTATGCTGCTGGCCGCACGCAATGTGGTTGGGGGTATCTCCTGGGCCAAAGGATTGGTGGGCGAAGGGGCCAAAGTGCCGGATCTCATCGAAAAGGGTAAGTCCAAGTTCGCCGGCACCGAAATCCAGGACAAAACTCTGGGTGTGGTAGGGCTGGGTGCCATAGGTACGATGGTGGCCAATGCCGCCGAGTCGCTGGGCATGCAGGTGATGGGTTACGACCCGTTTTTATCCATCGAGGCCGCCTGGAGACTGTCACGTACGATCAAAAAGGCGCCGAGCCTCGACAGGCTTTTGGCGGAATCCGATTATATCACGCTGCATCTTCCCCAAAACAGTGATACAAAAGGGTTTGTCAATGCGGCCAGATTCGGCCTTATGAAAAAAGGTGTCGTTTTGCTAAACTTTGCCCGTGGTGGTCTGGTGGACACGGCTGCTTTGCAAAAAGCGGTTTCCGACGGGATTGTCGGCTGTTATGTCACCGATTTTCCTGATGAAGAGGTCATCAAAACCGACAAGGTCATCCCCATTCCCCATCTGGGTGCTTCCACGGAAGAATCTGAGGAAAACTGTGCTGTTATGGCGGCGCTGCAGCTGATGGATTATCTGGAGAACGGTAATATCAAAAACTCGGTCAATTTCCCGGAATGTGTGCTGGACCGCACCGGTAAAAAGAGGATAACTCTGTCCAACCGGAATACGCCGGGGATGATCGAAAAGATCACTAAACTGCTGGCGGAAAACAAGCTCAATATCGCCGACATGATCAACAAAAGCCGCGGCAACCTGGCATATAACATCATCGATGTGGAAGGCAGCGCAGGCGATGATCTGGTGCAGAAGATCCAGGCCATTGAAGGCGTGATCAGAGTGAGGATCATTTAAGCACATCGAAAGAGTATTTTGTCTTTCCAATGAAACAAAAGGTGTCCGTTATTTCAGGCGGGCGCCTTTTTTTCTTTGCTGTACTTTCTTTGACCTGTCGTCATTTCCCGATGTCTTCAATTAACCGCATTTTTTCCTGAATTGACGCCACATAGCCGAATGCTTCCACAAGTGGCTGATTTGTTTCATGAACGAAAATAATTTGCTCTTTGTCGATGGGCAACTATATTAATAACCATGACAAGCCGGGACCGGGGCGGATAACGCTCATGTGTCTGCAGGTGTTGTGAATCAACGGAGGCGGTCCCGGCCGGGGAGGGCCGTCCGGAGATTGCCGCCGCAAGTTCATAATATCGCATTTCTTTTGAAAGGAGTATTTCATGTCAAGCCACAAAACCGACAAAACTGAGCACAGCGACTTTTATATTCCCCTGGAGCCTTTTTATCTTCCGCAGGGCAGAGAAATAGAAATATTTGAGACGGCCTACAGACAAAAGCTGCCGGTTTTGTTAAACGGGCCGACCGGCAGCGGCAAGACCCGTCTGGTGGAGCACATGGCCTGGCGCCTGGGCCGCCCTTTGTTTACGGTGGCCTGCCACGATGATCTGGGTGCAAACGACCTGACCGGGCGCTATATCATCAAAGGCGATGAGGTCAAATGGATCGACGGCCCGCTCTTGATGGCTGTGCATGAGGGAGGCATCGCCTATCTTGACGAGGTGGTCGAGGCGCGCAAGGATGTCACGGTTGTGATTCACCCTCTGACGGACCACCGGAGGTATCTGCCCGTCGAGAAAAGGGGGAAAATATTCCACGCCCCGGAAGAGTTCATGATGGTTATCAGTTACAATCCGAATTACCAAAGTGTCCTGAAAGAACTCAAGCCCAGCACCCGCCAGAGGTTTATTTCCATCAACCTCGGCTGGCCGGCTGAAGAGCTGGAAATCAGGATCGTCAGCCGTGAAGCACAGGTGGAAGAGGAAACAGCCTCCCGTCTGGTTAAGGCGGCCAACCGGATACGCAACCTGGTCCATCAGGGGCTGGAAGAGGGGGTTTCCACGCGCGAGCTGGTTTATGCGGGAAAGCTTCTCAAAAGCGGGATGCCGGTGAAAGAATCGCTCTCCTCGACTATGGTGGAACCTCTGACGTATGACAGTGATTTGAAAAAAAGCATTGAAGAGGTGCTGAAGAATTATTTCAGCTTCTGATTGAGCCATGCGATGAAAAAAAACAACTTTGAAAATGGCCCCGAAAGCCGCAGCTCCATACCTTCCATGAATGGTGCGTCTGGAAACGATGACACAGCCGCTTATTTAGCGAGCCTTGACGCGGTCCTGCATTCCTGGGCGGGCAAAGTGGGCCCGGATACGCTACAGTCTCTGGGCGCAACTATCACAGCGATTGTCGGGAGTGATTCACAGGCGGGAGCCGGATTGCTCGAGGAGTTGCCGGATATTTTATCTCGTCTCCTGCCGCTGGGGGAGGGGGCGCTTCAGGAAGTACTGAGCATGACCGACTCTGTGCTTCCCTACGGGGCGGGGTTAGCGGCGCGGTTTATGGCCCTGGCTCCGTCGCTGGCAGGTGGAACGGACAAAGACGCATTGGCAAAAACAGGCGCTCTGGCCTGCAGTCTTGCCCGCATAGACCAACCCGCGGCGGAGGGCATTATCACCCACGCCCCCTTTGTAACCGGCAAAGCAGGTTTTGAAGCACTGCGCCGGATTGCCTCTGTGGCAGCCTTGATTGCATCTTACAGCCGCACTTATGCCTTAAGGACCGTCGAGGAGGCACCCGGCATCATAGAAGCTCTTATCGGGGCAGGGGCGGAACCAGGCCTTGTTGCGGATATCTACGGGCTTGCCCTCGTCATTGCCCGCAGCGACTGGAACTCGGCGGTGGAGGCGATGAGAGACAGCCCCGCCATTGTCAGGAAACTTCTGGCACACGGTTCCGATTCATTTCCGTCTGAAATGTACCGGCGCGCGCACGATGCCGCTGCCATAAGCGGCAGGTTTGCTTTAGCGTTTTTGCACACCGCCGGGGAAATCACCGGCGAGCTGGGAGACCAGGGGGCTCAAGTCCTCTGGGAATGCGCTTTTTGTGTGGCCAAGGTGAGTCCGGATGAAGCGGCTTCGCTTCTGGGCGCCAGCCTTCAGACCATTCAGGGACTGAAAGAGATTTTGCCCGCGGGTCAGGAGCTTGACGTTTACCGTATTGCCCTGGAACTTTGCCGCTCCCATGCGGGTCTTGCGCGAAAATATCTGAAGGCCTCTGTAAGAGTGGCAAAAAAAACCGCCCTCGAGGATCTGGAAAAAATAGCGGCGATGGCCGCCGACATCGCCGCAGTGAGCAATGCCGCGGCCTCATCTTTTCTGGAGGCGACCCCCGGCCTCATGGAAAAAACCGGTATGGAAGGCCTGGCCAAAATCAATCGGGAGGCTCTGAGAATTGCGGGAATAAACGGCGAGGCGGCGTCGCGTCTGTTAATGAAAAGTCAGACGATTATCGAGCGGGCGGATGTGGATGTGTTGAAAACGGTCGGGGACTTCACGGCGCTGGTCGCGGCGGAGAGCCTTTCGGCCGCACTCAAGTTAATCGACAAATGCCCCTCTGTTGTCGAGGGTCTTTGGAAGGCGGGCGGCGAGCCACTCGTTGCCCGCGTTTGCCGGCTTGGTGAAAAAATATTGCAATACAATGCCCGGATAGCGGTGAGCTTCGTTGAGCAGAGCCCCCATATTATTCGTCTGGTCGGATTCGACGGCCTGGAAAAACTCCAGGAACTGGCCCTGCAGGCGGGCCGGGCAAGCTGGACCGCCGCGGTGGCTCTTTTGAGCGGCGCCGCGCGCCTCATCGAACGGATCGGGTTTGATGGGCTGGAGCTGATCGCAAAGCTGGCCGGCCTGATTGCCGTCCAAAACAGCTACGGGGCGGTAAGTATGCTGGAAAAGAGCCCGGATATTATTGACCGAATTCTTGCTCATGGAGACCGCGACCTCGTATTTTGTGTGTATGAACAGGCGGCAGGCATTGCCGGCAGCGACTGGATGCTGGCTTCGACCATCATGGAAGAAAGCCCGGCGCTCCTGGCTAAAACCGGCTCTGAGGGTTTTTGCCAACTCTTGGATTTGACCGGCAGAGCGGCCGGTGTGAACACGACCATGGCCAAACATCTGGTTGAAGCGGCACCGGCGATAATCGCGCGAACCGGGTTTGAAGGTCTGGAGACGCTGCTTTCCTGTGCCGCCGCGATAGCTGCCAAAGATGCGGGGGCGGCCCTCGGGGTTGTAGACAGGAGCGCTGCTCTCATCGACCGTCTGGATCAGGGAGGCTACACGGATATATCATCTTCTGTGTACGGGCTCGTTGCCGGGGTGGCCGCGACCAGCACGGCGGTGGCGGTGAGGCTTTTGGAGAAAAGCCCGGAGTTGATTGAATGGGCCGGCCCGGAAGGTTTTGGCCTTATCGTGTCGTTTATATGGGACGCGGCGAAAGACGATGAAGAAAAAGCCCTTTCCTATCTCTCGGGAGAATCTACGACCTTCAGCGATTTTATGGACAACATTCCCAAGGGGATGGAGCTAAAGACGATCAAACCGGTTCTGTCCACCTATCTCAGGGCGCTTCTGGGACGGAGGGTGGAAATCGACGAAGCTAAAACAGTCTATACGGACGGGCGGAAAATATATCTTCCCGGTAGAATCAGGGACTTTCAGGACAATCAGGATAATTTCAGAATGTATAAAGTGGCCGCGACGCACCAGGAAGCGCATCTGGAGTATGGCAGCTACGAATTTGATCTTTCCAAAATAGTTGATCTGGTAAATGATCTCCGCGAGCGCTACGGTCTGACGATTCAAGAGGATAAAAGCGATATGGACAAGTTCGCCGGGTTGTTTCCGGAGGCGGAACTGGCGCAGGATCTATTCAATTTGATGGAAGACTTCCGGATTGAGACAATTCTGAAAAAGGAATATCCGGCGCTGGGGGACGATATCGGCGAGGTCAACCGCCATACGATGCGCAAACGCCGGCCGCCGCAAAAAATCATCAACCCGAAGCAGCGCACCGTGGAAATGATTGTACAGAATCTGCAAGCGGGGACAGTATTTGGGGATCCCGAAGACCCGGCTGTTGCCGTCATGCAAAGAGCACTTCCTGAAACAAGGCTCCTGGAGGAGCCGGACTCCGACGTCCACGACTCGGCTGCCGTGGCGGCAAAAATTTATTTCCTCATCGAGCAGGCCTTCAGCGAGCCGTACCGCACGGTCAGACCTTCTTCACGGCCACTCGACCAGGACATGGTTTCGCAAAATATCGGTAATTTCGGAACAACGTCGCAAAACATTCATAACAGACTGCAGGGTAGGACCGCACCTGCGGGAAGCCGGAGGGGCCCGCGTGTGGAAACTCAAAGCGACGGACAGGGAGATAGCCAGCCTGCGCAGACCAGCCCGGCCAGTGAAAGTGTCGCGCAAAAAATGCAGCCTGCCGGCCGTCTGCAGAAAAGTTTCCGCGCCCCGTCCGGGGGTGGCAGGCCGGAGGCGGCCCAAAGAGGTGAGGACAGCGAAGAAGCGGTTGCGGCAAGCCCCGCCCGTGAGTATAACTCCACCGAAAAAATCGAGCGTCTGCTCAAGGCTCTGTACCGGGAAAGAGGTGTCACCCCCAAAGAGATAGAGCGTCATCTGGAATCTATGACACAAAACGACGCGTATATGTTCATGCGCTCTCTTGAGGCCTCGCTGGACAAAAAGACGGAGCTGGAAAGCGAAAGGGGGACGTCACTGTACCACGAATGGGGTGAGGATCTGCTCGATTACCGGCACAACTGGGCGCGTGTCCGTGAGCAGACCCACAATGCGGCGTCTCTCTCTTTTTACAAGGAGAGCGTCGGGCGTCACTCGGGGCTTTTAAAAAAAATACGCCGGGAATTCCAGATGCTCAAGCCGGAAGGGTTTACAAGGCTCAAGCGGCAGTATGACGGAGACGACATAGATCTGGATGCAGTGGTCGATTTCATTGCTGACCGACGGGCGGGGATTTCTCCGTCCGAAAAAAATTACACGCTGATCCAAAAGAGGCAGCGCGATATCGCCGTAGGCTTTTTGATCGATATGAGCCGCAGCACCAGGGGTGAGACCATCCGTCAGGAAAAGGAAGCATTGATTATCATGTCCGAGGCGCTTCATGAGGTAGGCGACGCTTTTGCCATTTACGGGTTTTCCGGCAATAACCGCGACAACGTCGATTTCTACCGCATCAAGGATTTTGATGACGCCTATGACGAGAGGGTGAAAAAAAGGATTTCCGCCATTGAAGACCGGTTTGAAAACCGTGATGGAGCGGCCATCAGACACACTATCGGCAAATTAAGGAGAAGGCCCGAACGGACGAAGCTGATGATTCTTTTGAGCGACGGCAAACCGGTGGACAAGGAGTATTCCGGCGCCTATGCCATTGAAGATACGCGCATGGCGCTCAAAGAGGCCCAGCATTTCGGGATACGGACATTTTGCATAACTGTTGACAAAAGCGCGCCCGAATATCTGCCCCGGATGTACAGCCACAGCAGTTGGACGGTCATCGATGATGTGGCGAGGCTCCCGGAGAAAATCACCCGGATTTACCGCATGCTGACCGCATAATCAGGAAAGGGGCGGCCAAGTGCAGCCGCCCCTTCCAAATAAGAGATTGAGTAGCCCGTGGCTCATAGCTCATGGAATGGATCGCTATTCACCATCCACTACGAGCCACGAACTATGGACTATTATTCTCCACCTCCGGCCCGCTAAAGCAGGCCACCTCCGCCGCCCTTCGACAAGCTCAGGGTGAACGGAGGACAAGAAGGGTGCGCTTCGCGTTTTATTGACCGTTCGCGCCGGACTATCTTGACCGTTCGTGGTGAGTATATCTTCCTTTCATAAATTTGATGCCGTTCGTGCTGAACCTGTCGAAGCATGAACGGCTAATCAAATTCCCGCTGACCCCTCCCCCTTCGATAAGCTCAGGGCGAACGGGGGAGGTTAGTGTTTGTGCTTCGCGCTTTATTGACCGTTCGTGCTGAGCCTGTCGAAGCATGAACGGGCACACACGAGCTACCTGCCTCAGGCTAACAGAATATTCCGGGATCAGAAAATCAGCCCAAAAAACAAAGCTCCAGCCCGCGTGCTGCTTCGCTACCAGGCAAACGCCTCTTCCGCGATTTCCAGCGGTGCTTTTTCGTTCATCTTGATCGCTTCACAACGGGCCTTGACCGTCGTCAAAATATCGTTGGTGAAGAACTTTGCCGAGGCGATCCGGCCGCTGTAAAAGGCAGCCTCTTTATCGGAGCGGGGCAGGGCCTTTTTTTCATCCGGCGAGGCAATGCCTTTGGCCTCGTAAATGGCGGACAGTTTCGCGCAGGCGATGTCCGCAGCTTCCAGAAGCAGGTGGCCGACGATCACATCGCCGAAGAGCTCCAGAAATTTGCCGGCGTTCAAAACCGGCATCAGGAAATCTCCTGATTTTCCGGCTTGGGCAAAAAACATTGTTATTTCGATGGCCGCGTTGAATGCTTCCTCTAAAATGGCGGCGTATCCGGCCAGCTCTTCATTATTTTTCGTCCGGCTGATGGTTTCCTGAATAAAGGCCGCCATATTCATCACGTTGGCGCCTTTACGCTGGCCGAGTTTGCGGCCTACCAGATCCAGTGCCTGAATGCCGTTGGTGCCTTCGTAAATCTGGGCTATTTTTTCGTCGCGCATAAACTGCTCCACCGGATATTCCGAGCAGTAGCCGTAACCACCGTAAACATCAATGGCCATCGAGCATGAGATGAGCCCCCGGTCGGTCGTCCAGGCCTTGAGAATCGGTGTCAGGAGATCCAGAAGACCGCTCCATCTGGCTTTCTCTTCTTCGGTGGTTGCCACTTTAGCCATGTCGATGCAGTAAGCGGTGAAGTAGCAGAGGCTGCGCGAGCCTTCTACATGAGACTTGATCCACAGTAGCTTCCGGCGGATGTCAGGATGATTGATAATCGTGACAGGTTTGGCCTGCGGGTTTTTCATCTCCCAGACCGCCGTTCCCTGGATGCGTTCTCTGGCATATTGCACCGCATGCTCCAGTGCGGCGGAGGAGAGCACCAGACCCTGCATGCCTGTTCCCAGTCTCGCCTCGTTCATCATCATGAACATGATTTTTATGCCTTCGCGCTCGTTGCCCAGAAGTTCGCCGATGCACTTTCCCTCTTCGCCGAAATTGAGCGTGGCGGTGGCCGACCCCTTGATGCCCATCTTATGCTCGATGCCGCCGGTCTTGACATCGTTTGGCTCGCCCAGTGATCCGTCGTCGTTGACGCGGATTTTGGGAACGATGAAAATGGAGATGCCCCTGGTGCCGGGAGGATCACCCTCAATGCGTGCCAGCACCGGGTGAATGATGTTGGGGGTCAGGTCGTGATCACCGGCCGAAATGAAGCATTTTGTGCCGGTGATGAGGTACTTGCCGTCGGGGAGACGTTTGGCGGTTGTCTTGAGCGCTCCGACATCCGAGCCGGCGCCCGGTTCGGTCAGACACATGGTGCCGGTCCAGGTGCCCTCAAAAAGCTTGTACATGTATTTGTCTTTCTGCTCGGGGGTGCCTGCTTCGTTAATCAGCATGGCCGCGCCGTGCGTCAAACCAGGGTACATACCCAAAGCATAGTTGGCCGCGCCGAAAAATTCATTGGCGGCAAAGCCTGCCGCTGCGGGAAGCCCCTGGCCGCCGACTTCCGGTGAATCCATGGTGGCGATCCAGCCTCCCTCACAATAGAGCCGGTAGGGCTCATGGAAACTTCGGGGAATGGTCACGACGCCATCTTTAATGCTACACCCCACTTCGTCCCCGTCCTTGTTGCAGGGAGCAAGTTTATTGACCGCCAGCTTTTCCGCCTCGTTGAGCACCATCTGCAGGTCGTCCCGCGTGAAATCCTTGTATGCTTCATATTCAAACAATTTTTCAATTTTCAGCTGTTCAAACAATACAAACTGCTGATCACGTGTGTTCACCAAACCATTACTCATACGCCATTACTCCTCATTAATTATTTTTGTTTATGTTTATTTGTGTTTCCGTGCGGTTATCCGTGGGAGAACCGATTTTGAGTTTGCTCGCCTGATTAATTAGTGCCGGATGCGGCTTGTTTCAGGACAGTCCGTCATCCCGCTGATAACGGGATGACGGACTGCGGGGATACGTGCCGAAGTGTTGCTATTTTTCCATAGGGGCCAAACTTTTGTAGGATTCATCAATGGGCGGCATTTTAACCGACTCAACCATCAACGGTAACTTGCCGTAAATTTCATTATCCTGCCAGCCGTCCATATTGGCCGCCCGGCGCGCCGCCGCCTGAAGTTTCTTCCAGTCGGCGCTTGTGTAGAGGAACATCTCCTGTGCGGCCATCGAACCTTCGCCGTGGATGGTATCGACCTGCATGTGATTTCCGGTGATGTCCTTGATCAATCTCAGGATACGCAGGCGGTCTTCCGTGGAGACCCCGTCCTTGGCTGCCAGATACTTGTCGATAAATGGCTTGAGCTCCGGATTTTGCCAGTCGCGGAATGAGGGCACGGTGGTGGTGAGGCCGCCGCCGATATCCTGCATGTGCTGGCACATCTCATGGAAGTTGCTCGCATAGGTCCATTTCGAGGCATTGATCGCCATGCGGTTGGGCATAAGCACATCCATCCCGAATTCGCTTTGAGGATCAAGGCAAGCCTGCTTGCCGAGCATCTGCACTGTTTCCGTGATGTAGGCCATCCAGGAAAGTTTCTTGCGCACATGCTGCGCGTTTTGCACACCGTTGAATTCGGCGATAAGGCTTGCCGCACCGGTCATCGACTCGAGAGTGCGGGTCATCTTGCAGGTGCCGAACAGACGGTGGTAGCTCGCAAACGCATAGGCCAGCACCTGCGAGTACTGCCATTCACCGCACATGAAGACCCGCTCCCAGGGGACAAACACGTCATCGAAGACAATTAAAGATTCCGATGGCTGTAGATGGTCGGAGGCCGGGTAATCAAAAGCGCACTCGTCTCCGAAGATGCGCACGTTCGGCTCCACGCCGAGAAGTTTGACGCCCTTGGTGCCCACGGGTATGGCAAAGCCCAGCGCGTAGTCCTTATCCGCCTCTCCGTGTGTCCGGCATGGCAGACATAAAAGTTCGTTGGCGCAGGGCGAGGCGCTGATATGGATCTTGGCGCCGCGCACGATAATGCCGTCTTTTTGCCGGTCAACAATTCTCAGGTAAAAATCCTGATGCTGCTTCTGCTGTGAGGGGCGCAGGCTGCGGTCGCCCTTCACGTCGGTGATCGCGCCGGTTATCGCCAGGTCGTTTTTCTGCAGATAGCGGCGGTAGTTCTCGACCCTCTCCATATAGCCCGTGCCTAATTTCTTATCCATCACCTCCGCGGCGACGCTGAAGGCGGCAAGGGCATCGGCGCCCATGCAGTGCACCAGTACGCCGCCTCCGGCACGCATGCCGGTCATGTAGCATTCACGACGGCGCAGCATGTCTTTGGATGTTTTCGGTGAAGTCAAAAGAAAGTTGATTTCTTCACCGTCCTCGTCGGTGGTGACAAACAAATCGCGAAAGTCCGGATGGTTCGGGAGTACATAATCCATCGCCGCCATACGGACAATCGTGCTTACGGTGGGATGAGTCCGGACATCTTTCACTCTTTCTCCCAGGCACCACACTTCTCGTCCATCATCAAGGCTCGCCAGATACTGTTCAACGGTCTTAATCATGCTACACTACCTCCAAATTATTTTATATTTTCTTGTCACTTTTTACTTTTGGCGACTTCCTCGTCGCGCAGAATTTTGCGCAGGATCTTGCCCACGGCGGATTTCGGCAGCTCTTTGCGGAATTCAACCAGTTTGGGAACTTTGTAGGCCGCAAGTTTTTGTTTGCAAAAATCTATGATCTCTTTATCTGTCGCCTCTATGCCCGGCTTCAAAACGATAAACGCCTTGACTGTTTCACCGCGGTAGGGGTCGGGTACACCGGCCGTGACGGCTTCGGCGATTTTGGGATGCTGGAAGAGGACTTCATCCACCTCACGCGGATAAATATTGAAGCCGCCCGCGATGATCATGTCTTTTTTGCGGTCCACAATATAGAAGTATCCGTCTTCGTCCATCTGGGCGATGTCCCCGGTGGAAAGCCAGCCGTCGCTTAGCTGTTTGGCTGTTTCCTCCGGGTTTTTCCAGTAGCCCTGCATTACCGACGGCCCTTTAATCAGAATTTCACCGGGTTCACCCTGTGGAACGTCGTTTTGGCCTGTTTCCAGATCCACGAGGCGCACCTGATTATCAGGCACAGGGCAACCGATCGAACCGGGCTTGTGCCTCAGAATCGGGATGCTGATACCCACGGAGGTGGTTTCACTCATGCCCCATCCTTCGTTGAAGAACATTCCCATATCCTTTACCTGCTGAATCAACTCCACCGGCATGGGCGCGCCGCCGGAGCTCAAAAGCCGGATACGCGACCCCAGATCGAGTTCGGCCGCCTTGGGGTGGTTGATGATCGCGGAAATCATCGTCGGGACAGTGGGAAAGTAGGTGACTTCCGGCACGGAGGCCATGACTGCCATGAACTCGTCCAGTTCAAATCTCGGAAACATGACCTGGGTGGCAGCGTTGAACATCCCCCAGTTCATGGCAAACGTGTTGGCATAAATGTGGAAGTAGGGAATGGCGGCGATAACGCAACGATTGGCGGGAGGTGTGAAGGCGGAAATCGGATTTCCCCAGAAGTGTCCCTGAAAGGTCGCCTTCACTACATTGGCGTGAGAAAGAAGCGCACCTTTGGGAAGCCCAGTCGTGCCGCCGGTAAACTGAATCAGGGCCGGGTCATCGGAGCCGACATCGACGCGGGGCATTTTTTCACTGGTGGTTGTTTCAATGATTTGTGAAAAATGCTTCCATCCCTCTTCCAGTTCAAGTTCCTTGGCCGTGCTGACGGGGAAGCCTTGAATGTAGTCGGTAACTTTAGTGACGATGACGTTTTTTATGCCCAGTTCGTTGGCCAGGGGGCGCATCACCGGCAGAACCATGTCAAAGGTGAACAATGTTCGCACTCCGGTGTTTTCCATCATGAACTTGAGCTCATCATGTGTGTACAGAGGGTTCATGTTTACCACGACAGCACCTGCGGACAAAGCCGCATAATAGGCGATGATATATTGCGGGCAGTTGGGAAGCGCCAGCCCGACGCAGTCGCCTTTTTTGACGCCCAGCTGCACCAGTGCATTGGCCATGCGCAGTATTTGTGCGCGCAGCTGACGGAATGTCAGTGTTGAACCGTAAATGTTTGTGGCCGCCTTATGCGGGTAAGTGGCGGCGGCCAGGTGAACAAAGCTTTGCACGGGGATATGGGGATACTGAATTGTTTGTGGAACGTTGTAGTCATAAAACTTAAGCCAGGGTTTTGTTTCGTACATGGTGCACCTCCTAAAGAATTATTTTGCCGATACCTCGGGATGATTGTCCGTCAAGGATCCAGGGAAGACAGCAGAAAAGCTATTGGATCCTGATTTCAGGCTGTTACTAATACATATTCGCTGTATTATATCAATATTTTTTTTCATCAGGTATTATCAGGCAATACATATACTTACATATTTTATTTGCATATTTATCAAATACATACGTTTGTATTGTTTTAAAAAATCTGCTATGTTGACTCCGGCGCAAAGGAACATTCATATCCGTACAAGATAAAAGCCGTCGGCCGGCCTTGCCGATTGGAGGCTGAATGGATCAACAGGCGGTTTTCGGATGACATGATCATAGTTCGGGAAAGGGTCCCGTTTTTCAGGGCAGCGCAAAATATTTTTATGTGCAAAGCGCGTATATTGCATTTGGGAATGTCTTCTGTTAGAAAAGCCGCACTTCTGAAAAGCAGCCCGTATAAAACACAAGCCACATGGAAAGATTTTGCCAGGCACGTGTTTAATTTTTTACCTGCGGATTAAAAAACGCTGTGCCGGGGCTGGGCCGCTTTATTAAGACTTTGAGCAAAGAAGTGCAGCAAACTCTCATTGGCAAGGAGTATATATGAATAAAAGCAGGAGCGTCAAAAACAGTTACGAAAAGAAGAATACTAAAGCCGCGAATACGGTTCATGGCCCGACTCAAAAGCGCCGGTTGTTTATTGTGAAAAAAGCAGCCCGCCTGTTCATCAAAAAAGGCTATGCCCTGACCACCATGCGCGATATCGCCAAAGCCACGAACATCAACCTTGGTAATCTGTACAACTACATTGACAGTAAAGAAGATATTCTGTGTCTCTCATTCGAGGATTACCATGATCCCGCTATGGAGTGGTTTGAGCGGGAGGGCATTATGAATCTTGACGACCCGGCTGAGCAGCTTCAGAAATCGGTGCACCAGATGCTTACCATGATCCATGATGTCGTGAACGAAGTGCTGATGATGTACCGTGAAACGAGGGTGCTGCCTCCGAAATTCATGAAAGTTGTCCTGCAAAAGGAAAGCGATCTGATAAACCTCTTTGAAAAAATCATCGCCGGCGGTGTGGCTAAAAAAGCTTTTCATGTGCGTGATCCTTTTTTTGCCGCCAACATGCTGGTTTTTCAACTCTCGCTTTTTCCATTACGGAGCTGGAATTTGAAAAGATACAGTCGTGAAGAATATCTTGATCTGGCACAGGAGACGATTCTCAGGGCGGTCATTCCGGACTTCAAGTGACCGGCGATGAAAATATGAACAATGAAGGGCAAAGGATAATCTGATCCAGGCGTTTACGTCTTGATATTTCTCCCGCCCGTGACGATGAAAGGATGTCTGACATGAAGAAAACCCGCAACCTCGATTTTCTGTTTCATCCGAGTTCCATCGCTATCGCCGGTGTCTCGGATAAAGCCAATAAGTTCAATTTCGGCCTGAAGTTTCTTGAGGCCCTGACCCAGTTCGGTTTTTGCGGCAAGTTATATTCCGTCAACCCCGCCGGCGGTGAGATTAACGGATCGGTCATCTACAAAAGTGTAAAAGACATCCCCGGCCCGGTGGACTTTATTATCTCGGCCATTCCCGCACCTTATACTCCTCAATTGGTTGATGAGGCAGCCGCCAAAGGTGTCCGGGCCATTCATTTTTTTACTTCCGGTTTCGGCGAGATAGAAAACACGGAAGGAAAACGGCTGCAGGCGGATATTATCGCGCGCGCCGGGAAAGGCGGTATCCGCGTGATCGGTCCCAACTGTCTGGGACTGTACTGTCCGGCGGGCGGCCTGTCCTTTAACGGCGATTTTGCCAGGACCGCGGGCCATGTGGCCATGATCTCCCAAAGCGGAGGGAATGCGGCGCACTGTATCCAAGACGGTACCAGCAGGGGATTGTACTTCAGCAAGGTCATCAGCATGGGTAACGGCGCTGATCTGAATGAATCTGATTATCTGGAATACCTGGCGGGCGATCCGGAGACAAGGGTCATCACCGCCTATCTTGAGGGCACTCGCGAAGGGGAGCGCTTTTTCCGGGCACTGAAGTCCGCTGCCGAAGCCAAACCGGTCATTATTTTAAAGGTGGGAACCTCCGAATCCGGCGCGGAAGCGGCCGTCTCACATACAACGGCGCTGGCGGGCTCAGATCAGATATGGCAGGGAGTGCTGTCCCAGACCGGAGCGATCCGTGCCGGCAATATCGAAGAGATGGTGGACATTGCGCTTGCCTTTGAACACATGCCGCCGCCTGCCGGAAAGAGGATCGTGATTGTCGGAATCGGCGGGGGAGCCAGCGTGCTTCTGGCTGACGCTTTCAGCCACGCGGGACTTGAATTGCCGAAACTGAGCGATGATCTGCGCCGGCAACTGATGGATATTTTCCCTTCGGAGGCGGGACGGATTTTCAAAAACCCCATCGATCTCAATCATTTTGAAACACAGGAAAAATTCTTCCAGACGCTCGGTACGCTGGATCAATGCGCTGAAGCGGATATGCTGGCCATTCACGTGGCCTTTGATCATTTCGGCCTGATTTCCAGCCAGGAAAAGGAACTGTGGGTGGATACGTTTCTGGAGCTCATCAGTCAGGTGAAAAAAGATCTGAAAAAACCGACGGCGGTGATCCTGCACAGTTTCAGTTCTGCCGGTATGAATGCCCTTGCACACCGAGCCGCCGGGAAGCTTGCCGCATCGGGTATTGCAGTTTTTCCTTCCGTGGCACGCGCCGCGCTGGCCTTAAGCAAATTTACCCGCTACCACCTACAGTAGACGTGGTGCTTTTTTCCGGCTAATCCGGGCGGGAATGCCGGCCGGAAATCATCATCAGGCAGGATGTTGGCAGGCGTTGCCATTCATCCTTTTTTAAGGGGCGGCCTGTTTTCTGGTGAGCCTGTACTTCTTCATTTTTCTGAAAAGTGTGGCGCGTGAGATATTGAGCTCGGCGGCAATCCGGTCCCTGTCGTACTTCAGCGCCAGCATGTGACGGATAAGCTTTTTTTCCTTTTCGTCGGGCGGTTCCTGCTCGAAATGATGGAGACTCGGCCGGTCGATACCGGCGATTTCCAGCGGCAGGTGATTGGCTGTCAAGCGCTCCGAGGAGGCATAGTTCACCATGCGTTCCAGAACATTTTGCAGCTCACGGACGTTGCCCGGCCAGGGGTAATTCACAAAAGCTTCCATTACCTCATCATCCACGCCGGTGATGGTTTTGCCCAGGGCCGCGGCGAATTTTTTGATAAACTCATGTGCCAAAAGGGGAATGTCGTCTTTTCTGTCACGCAGGGCGGGAAGGTGAACATTGAAAACATTGAGGCGGTAGTAGAGGTCGCGACGGAAATTTCCCTTGCCCACTTCTTCGATGAGGTCTCTGTTGGTGGCGCAGATAATCCGCGCATCGATCAGGCGAATCTGGTTGGACCCGATGCGCACCACGCATTTATCCTCGATGACACGCAGAAGAACGCCCTGAATTTCCAGCGGTGTCTCGGCGATTTCATCGAGGAAAATCGTTCCCCCGTCGGCCATTTCAAATTTGCCCTGGTTACCTCCCCGGCGTGCCCCGGTGAAGGCCCCTTCGGCATGGCCGAACAGTTCGCTGGCGATCAGGTCGCGGGGAATCGCCGCGCAGTTGATGGCCACATAAGGACCGTTGCGGCGGGGGCTGGCATTGTGAATGGCCTGGGCCAGAATGTCCTTTCCCGTCCCGCTTTCACCCAGCAGAAGGACGTTGGAGGGGCTTTTGGAAATAACATGCGCCTCATCGATGAGCCGCCGGAAGAGCTCGTTTTTGCCGTGAATGTCACTGAATTTCAAATTGGCTTTGGCGCCGGCGTATTTATTGACCAGTGATTTGATCCTCTGGATTTCCGAAAAAATAAATACTTTGCCGACGATCGCCCCGCCCGAGGAATAGATGCTGTTGCAGGTGAGCGTGAAATCAGCCGCTGGGCCCGCGGCGTGTATCCGTACTTCCCTGTCGCTGAAAGATTCGTGGTGGTTGACCAGGCGCCAGAAATCATCGTTGGCTTCGGCGGAAAAAACCGTGTTTAACATGTTGCCGGTGACGACGAGGTCTTCCAGCCCGAACAACTTTTGTGCGCGCGTGTTGATGGCGGTTATTTTTCCCTCATTGTCCACCGCGATGAGCGCTTCGGGAACGGAGCTGACAATTGCTTTTTGCAGGCCGTAGGCGACATCCGCGTCATGAAAAGCTTTTTGCACGCGCTTGAGGGCTTTTTGTACGCGCAGTTCATTCTCGATGGCCTGCGCGGCGGCAATGGCCATGCCTAGCGTGTGGGGGTGAGCCGCGAACAGCAGTGCCAGAATGACTATGCCGCCGATAATATTTCCATCCGGGTCGAGAATCGGGCTGCTCGATGTCGTGGTGAAGTGAAAATTCCGCAGATAATGCTGGGGGCCGATAAGCTGAAACGGTCTGGGATGTTCAAGCAGAGTTCCGATGGCATTGGTTCCGCAACACATTTCAGTCCAGAGCGCACCGGTATGCCAGCCGAACTGGGAGTGCAATTCCTGGTGCATCTCGTGCTGCATGACTTGCAGGATATAGCCTCTGTGGTCCGAAAGTGTCACCGTGAAGCTTGACGTTTTCATCGACTGATACAGTCTGTTCAAGAAAGGCTGGCTGATGTCGACAAGCAGCCTGTTTTCCTCAAACAGGCGGTCAAGCTCGGGCCCTGTCAGAATCTCGCTTTTCATCGGCCCGAAAGGGTCAAGCCCGTATTCGCGGCTGCGCCGCCAGCTTTCCAGAACCATCGGGGGAACGATGGTTGTGTCTATCTCACCCGAATTGCGGGCAAACTTTTCCCATTCCCGAAAAGACGCTTTGTCGAATTGCTCCCAGGCTTCGATAATATCCTTGGTGGTGACCGGCTTTCCCGGTTCAATTTCGCCGTTGAAAATTTTGTAGAATTCCGGATGCGAGGGGGCACCTTGATCGGACGGGCGCGTCTTTGCCGTTGCGGGCTCTTCCGTGATGCTCTCATCGGCACGCAGTTTTTCCATACATGACACTCCAATCATGTTTTTTGAAAAGCCTTTAAAAAGTATCAAACAAGTATCAGAATAACGATCTTGAATGAACCAAATGATACAAATTTGAGATTCCTAAAGCACAGAAAACGTACGTTTTCAAGCTGTTTGTTAATAGTCCAGTAATATTATGATGTTATTGCAGGAGCAATCGCCTGGCATACGTTATGCTTTCATGGAGTCGCTCGACACGCGTGAAGTTCCACTTCGTTTCCGGCCGGAAGCGGCCTTCCGCGTTTTCTCAAATTAGTTTTTTATAAACATGGCAGGTTAAGTTACGCGAAGCATGTACATTTTAATGTCATCCCAAACAGGAGTGGACCGTATTGATCATTGCCACGCCTTTTTTAAGACGAGTGGCCGTGAGTGTTTTAAATAAAACTAGTTTAAGAGGAGGAATTTTATGAAAGCGTTGAGAATTTTGTTTGCGACAATTTTAACGGTATTTATGCTTGCCAGCCTCGCACATGCGGTACAGATCGGGCCGGCTCCCACATCCGCCGCGCTCAATAAAGATGGCACGTTTTCCGTGTCCTCGACCAGCGTGAGCTCACTTAGTGCCAGAGGATTCGGCGGCGGCACAATTTATTATCCGACGACCGCGGGGCAGTATGGCGTCATCGCCGTGTGCCCCGGTTACACCGGCACCAGCTCATCTATTTCCTGGTTCGCCCGCAGGCTGGCCACCCACGGTTTCGTGACAATCGCCATGAACACCACCACGACGCTTGACCAGCCGGACAGCCGCGCCACGCAGCTTGCCGCAGCACTCAAATGCGTTCTGTCCAACAGCACGGTGAAATCCCGCATCCGCTCGACTGACCGCGGTGTGGCGGGACACTCGATGGGCGGAGGCGGCACACTGATCGCTTCCCAGAGCGACTCGTCACTGCGTGTCGGCATCC
>CAYWRV010000016.1:0-19108 GCA_964460865.1 uncultured Smithella sp.
AACCCTCCACCATCCCCCAAAAATAAAATCCCCCTCAGGGCAGGCACCCTGAGGGGGTTATTTCTACAGATCATGATTCTTCTCGCAGCGGCCTGGTGGAGATACCGCTTCTTGAACTTGAACTGTGAATCAGGTCACAATGGTTTTCACAACATCAATGACCGGGTTGGTGAAAAGCGCCATCAAAATCGTGTAAAGAGCAAAGGCGCCGACTGCTTCCGCTGTGTACATGCGGTCATACTTTCTCTTCAGGCTTACCAGAATCAAACCGCCCACAATCAGGCAGCCAAGCTGGAAGTAGGGAAAGTTGGCCGCGCCCGCCGCCGCATACTCGGCGAATCCAAAGGTTGCTGTCAGAAGAACTACTGCCGCTGCCGCTACGATGGTTCCTAATGTCTTTTTCATGATCTGTTACCTCCCTGGGTGTTTTGTTTAAGGGCCGGAGCCCTTGTTCGCTTTATTTGCCTTTATACTAATGAAAGTTGCGTGCCAGAGTTGGCAATGTGTAAAATATAATAGTCAACCGACTGATAAATAAGAGGAAATATCTTTTGGGTAACTTGCGGGCTTGCCTCTCCGCTCAAGATTTATGTCGCGTTTTTAAAAGAAAGATTAAAGGCGTTTAACAAAATATCAAAAAATCACCGTCCGGTTCCGTGCCTTTTAGGCCTTTTTTGTTTCGTAAAGGAAAGTTTTAATCGGCGGTGGATTTGACAGGCAATACGAGCGTGTGTATAATTTCCCTGCATGTATGACAGATTCAGATAAGGATGTTTAGAATGAATTTAAAGAAAATAAAGGTGGGGTGTGTGGCGGTGCTATGTGCAGTGGTCGTTGCGGCAGGTTGCAGCGGTTACAGCGTCATGACCAGGCAGACAGTCGATGAGGTGCCGGCGGCACGCTACGAGAGCATTATAAAACTCCACAATCCGGACGGTCAACCTGACAAAACACTGGCAGGATTGGTACATGTCACCGGGCAGGCGACAATGTGTACCGATTATCCGCGCGAGGAAGTGATAAAAAGTCTCGACGAGCTTACCATGCCCGAAAAGCACGCCCTGGCGAGCTATCTCACCTATGTTGTCAGGGATGGCGATATAACGGCCGGCTATGTTTCCATTCCGGTCGATTACCGGATCGTCATCTGGCGCCGTGACGCACATCCGGAATGTACCTACAAGGTTGAGGTTGTGATTCCTAAAACCTCGGTGGGCTTCCCCTCCCATACTGCCGTGGTGCCGGGCATTTCCGCCTGGTAGTGTCTCCTTGCATGGTCAGGCTCTTGCTTTGTCAAACGGCAGCAAGGAAATGCCCTGCCATTTGGCTGCATCTCCAATGTCTTATCGCCGCAAATCTCACTTCAGTTCTTTTTTTAAGATATCGCTGAATTGTTCAAAAACATCGCGTTTGATCAGTATGTTGTCGTGAGTGCAGTCAAAGGCCAGCGACTTTACCGCACAAGATACGGCTCTCTCATCGGTTGCCTTGTCGGCGGCAAGGACATCTTTTGTTCCGTAAAATATATAATGTCTGACGTGGGCGGGAAGGGATTCACTCATGGTCGTCTGAATAAAGCTGCTTTTAGTTCCCAGCTCTTCCCAGGCGGGAATGCTTTTATGCGGGCGACTTTGAGAAGCGTCCGCCATCTCGAAGCCTCCCCAGGGGGTGGCAAATGTGACCAACAGGCGGACATAGTTATCCGGGCCGGAGGCATAGCGGTTGATGAAGGCGCGGGCAATGAGCCCGCCGACACTGTGAGCGACAACGGCGATTTTTGAAAAACCGTATTTGCGCCGTAGCTCGTTCAGTTCTTCGTTTAATACGGCCGCGGCCAGCGACAGGCGGATACCGGAGGGGTAGTAGAAAAAAAGAGGCTGGTACAATTCCCGGTCAAGCCTCATGTAAAGATAAATCCAGTTGTGCGGTGTTCCCTCCGTGCCGTGAACAAAAAGAACCGGAATTTTTTTCGGATTGTATTTCTCCGTCAGATAAATGTGCGCGCCGAAAGTCTGCATGAATGATGATGGGTGCCAGTAGCCTGTCTGTGCGTTTTTCAGGGAAAAATATTCAGAATAGATTTTTTGTGTCTGGCCGTTCCAGGTCACTTTTTGCGGAAATTTCAGATATTCGCGGAAAGGAAAAGGGCCGGGCAGTTTGAGTTTATCGCGGCTTGCCCTTGTTTCATAGATGTTTACGTTTGTCACCAGCGCGCCTTCGGCAAGTTCAATTTCCCACCGGCCGTCAGGTGAACCGAAAGCGCCGGACACTTCAGAGTCCTCCAGCACACCGTCGCGGTTGTCGTCCGTAAGCGAGTAAAGCTGATAGCGCCCCTGGGGCAGGTACAGCAGGAAAGAGCCGTCAGGTGTGACTGTTGCATAACCGGTGCATTCCGCGCCGCCATCGCCGGCAAGACGAAATGCCGCTATGAGCGTGGCCTTCATTTTTCCCGTCCCGGTGAGAAATTTTCCTTTAATGATTGCGGAATTGTAAAGCGGTCCGCCGCTTCGGGCGTCTTTCTGGTATGCCCCTGCCAAAATGTCATCTGTGAAGGGGATACTCAGGTAGCTGCAGCCGGTGATGAGCCAGACAATGACGGCAAACGCGAGCCGGCAGATGCCCGATGATGGATATTTGTTTTTGTGATTCATTTTTTCGGTCTGATTTTTTCCAAATAATTGAGGGTGCTTTGCTGGTTCGCCTCCCGGGCGATGTCCAGCGCGGTTTTCCCTTCGATATTTTTAAGATAAGGGAATGCCCCGTTTTTAATCAGCAGCCTGGTTGCCCGCTCCAGGCCGTTACGGGCGGCCAGGTGCAGAGGGGTGTTGCCTTCAAGGTCGGCGATGTTCGGTGCCGCACCATGCCTGACAAGCTCGAGGGCAATGTCTTCCATCCCATAATCAAGCGCCAGGTGGAGAGCCGTCTGTCCGAATTTGTTTTTAATGTTAAACGTTTTTTTCCTTGCTAAAAGAAGCTCGCCGCAGGCGTGACTTTTGTCATAGATCGCCCACATGAGAGCCGTAAAGCCGTACCTGTCCTGTGCCGCCGCGTCAGAGCCGGCCCAAAGGAGGGTCCCGACGATTTCCGGTCGCCGTTCTTTGGCCGCGATCATGAGCGGAGTGAGGCCGTCTTTGTCCCGGGCGTTGGGGTCCGCCCCTTTGATGATCAAGTACTCCACCATCCCTTCGTGGCCGTGCTGAACGGCATACATAAGTCCCGTCCATCCATAGGGATCCGCTCTGCCTGCTTCGATCAGCCCCTCTTCCACCAGACGCATGACCGTGGCGATATCGTCGCTGCGTACCGCTTCGAAATAATGGGCCTCCGGCGCGGCATAGACGGCGGCCACCCGGCGGCTGTCAATTTTTGCCTCCGGTGCGGCGCAGGCAAGAAGGGCAAGGATGAAGACAGGTAGCAGAAATTTCATTCCGGCAGGTTGCATGGTCGCAAGCGCTCCTGAAAAAGATTGTTGAATTGTTCATCAGGGCTGTGGTTTTTTTATCATGGGCGGCAAATGAATTCAACAGACCATTGGAGGGGTTGATTGTTGTTGTGAACCGGGCCGGTTTTCCTGTATAAGTAACATCAGAAAAAGGGCAAAGTGCCCTCGAGGGGCAAAGCAGATGACAGGATGGCTCGATTATATCAGTACATGGTCGGTTATGAAGTGGGTGATCCTTGTGCTGATCGCCGGATTTATCGGCCAGTTCGGCAGAATGACGGCTGAAGCGATTGTCGCCAGGGTGCGTGCCGGACGAAACCGTAAAAAGGAGAAAAATACAAACGGCGCACCGGCGGCGGTTTCCTCTGAGGATCCACCCGCGTTGCTGACGGAGAGCACCCGGCCTTCCGTGGATGAGGTAAAACTCGAGAAGAAAAGACTGAAGGCACTGGCCAAAGCCAAAAAGAAGGAGGCCAAAAATCAGTCAAAGGAAGTGTCCTGAAGCGGCCATCCGATAATGGAATCGTTTCGAACGGCCCCGCCTAATCACTTCCCTGTCTTTTTCCATCAGACCGGTTTTTTTTACTGCCCTGGTAGAGTTCATATTCCAAAAGGCGGCATTCGATCCGCCCGTTATAGAAAGTCAGGCGCCTTTTTGTGCGCAGCCCCACTTTGGCCGCCATCTCCAGGTTGCCTGTGAAGATATAGCCCCGGTAACCCCGGCCGATGCTTTTGAACCAGTCCCCGCAGTTCTCGTAGAGACGCTCAAGCCTTTTGCCGGGGCTTTGCTGCTGTTTTGCACGATCCGCCCCCCCTGATTTGCGCAAAATTATTTTTTTGCCATCGATTTGGGTTTTGCGCTCGATTACCGGTTTCGTTTTAACGGATAGCGCATCCAGGCGCTCTCCATAGGGTGGATTTAAAATGATCACGCCTCCCCCTCCCGGAGCCGGTGTCTTTTCGAAAGGAAGAGTCTTAAATTCAATCAGCCGATCGACACCGGCCGTCTCGGCATTGCGGCGCGCCGCTTCGACGGCGGCAGGGTCAATGTCGGAGGCGATGATCGGAGCGGGCAGTGTTTTGCCCGAGGCTGCGCGGGCTTTTTTTCTCAACTCCTGCCAGGCCTCGCGAGGGAAATTTTTTATGTGCATAAAGCCGTAGTTGTTCCGGCTAAGCCCGGGAGCGCGCTCAAGCGCGATTAAAGCAGCCTCGATGGCCAGTGTGCCGCTGCCGCACATCGGGTTGATAAGTGGAGTTTTCCCCTTCCATCCCGACGCCATCACCAGCGACGCAGCCAGAGTTTCACGCACCGGCGCCGCAAGCGGGATTTTGCGGTAGCCACGTTTGGACAGGTGTTCACCGGAGGTGTCGATGTAAATCATCGCCAGATCGTCTCGCCAGTACAGATGGATGAGGGCACGGTCTTTTGCCGGGCCGGAATCCGGGCGCAGGCCGGTTTTGTCCCGGATGCGGTCCACGATGGCGTCTTTGGCCTTCAGGCTGGCAAAGCGCGTATCGGTGATTTGCGCGGTTTCGACCGCAGAGGTCACGCACACATACGCGTCAGGTCCCGATTCATAAAGCATCGTCTCCCAGGGGATGGCTTTGATTCTTTCGTACAGTGCGGCGGGGGTGATTACCCTGAACATCTGCAGTTGATACAGCACGTGTCCGGCCGTACGCAGATGAAGGTTTAAAAGCATCGTGTCTGTTAGGGTCCCTTCTGTCTGGCAGGCTGTGTCGATTTCGTTCAGAACAGGAAATCCCAATGCTTCGATTTCCTCCCTGAGATACCCGACCGCGCCTCTGGCACAGCTCACCAGTATTTTGCTTTTCTTTTCCCAAACCGACATGGCGGCGCTTTAACATAACCGCTCATGCTTGGCAATGACCAAGCGTGAGGTCAAATTTTATCAGGCGACACCCGGGTCCGGCGCGGGCTCAGGAAAAGGGGGGAGAGGGCACTCCAGGGCCAGCGCGATGATACGCAGAAGCTCCATCTCTTCCACCGTCACATGGGCATCGGCAAAAGCACAATGGGCGCAGGCATCGATGAGTGCCTGTTTGACTCGGAGGGGCGAAGCGCTCAGACGGGAAAGAGCATTGTTGACTTTGGTGTATGAGAAATCTTCTTCATAGCTGAAGTCGGGTTTTCTGTCGGCCAGTTCTGGAATCCGGGCGACACCTGCCCGGAAGGCGGCCTCGGCTCCGTCGCGGTTGCCTTTGTTTCCCGTGTTGGCAAGCGCTGCCAGGAGGACGGAGGCGGCAAGTCCGAGCTGACCGAATGAAGACAAGTTAATGTTACTGGACGGCCCCGGCTCCGTCCGGAGATAGACTGAAAGAAGCCAAAGGACGGATAATTCAAACAAGGTGATCCTCGCGTCGGCATTTGTGAGAGCGCGGAGAATCAAAAGGAAATTTCTTTTTTCCAGGCCGGTAAGACCAGACAGGGAAGGCATGGCCAGTTCGATGAGAGGCAGTCTGTGCTGCGGTCTCAAACCGGAAAGATCCCTGTGTAATTTCACGATCTGCTCGGTCTGGTTCTGCACGGTAAGAGAGCGCCGCAGGGTGTTGGTCTGCGCGGCGCGCAGTTCATTGTCGTTCTCCATCAAAAGAGCGTAGATGACCGAGGCTGCGCCTACTGGTGATTTTATGGACTCGCGGATATCCGCAGGCAGAGAGTTCAAAATGGCCTGCCCTTCGGCGATATGTTCCGGGCCCGGATTACCGACCTGATTGACGACATCGGCGGCGGCCGCGGAGATCAGGACGGCGCCGGACAACACGGACGGCACGACTAAACGGTAAGGTGTTGTATATTTGGCCGGAGGTGTCTGCTGCTCGATTTTTATGACGGGAAACGTGCCGTCAAAGGAAGGTTCCAAAAGACGGATTCTTTCCGCCAGGGGAGGGTGAGTGGCCAGAAAGCCAAGCCATGAAGCGGGCTGACTTTCGGCAAAAAATAAATGTCCCGCCTGAGCGGCGGCAGGAGAAATGATCAGTGCCCCGAAGGTGGATCCACCGATTTTCTTGAGCGCACCGGCCAGGCCGGGCGGATTGCGGGTGAACTGAACAGAGGTCGCATCGGCCAGGAGCTCCTGCTGGCGGGTGATGGCGCGCTGTATCAGTCTCCCCAGAAAAGATCCTCCGTAACCGATCACAACAAGCAACACACCGGCGACCACTTGGGGTATGACGGCACGGGAGGAAGCTTTGCCGGTGGATAAAAGCTTTCGCCCTGCGATGCCCAGAAAAAGAATGCCGAATAAAATGCCGATCATCTGGAGATTGAGTCGCGCATCACCGTTGAGGATATGGCTGAACTCGTGGGCGATAACGCCCTGCAGTTCATCACGGTTCAGTTTATCGAGCGCGCCGCGGGTGACGGTCACAGCCGCGTCAAAAAGCGTGTGACCTGCGGCAAATGCATTGATGTTGTGTTCGGAGTCCATGACGTAAACCAGGGGAACAGGAATGCCCGAGGCGATGGACATTTCCTCCACAACATTGAGCAGACGCCGCTCGTTGGGATCATCTGTGTCGGCTTTGATTTTCCGGCAGCCGAACATTTCGGCGACGGCGGCCCCTCCCCCCTGCAGCAGGTATGTTTTATAAATGCTCGCGCCGAGAATGACGATGACGACAAGCAAGCCCGTAAAGAGAAAAAATGCCGGGTCGAAAAACTTCATACCGGATGATGTGGACTTCCATGCCTGAGCGCTCGGGTCGAATGTTGTGGTGGTATGAAACTGGAGAAATACAAGCCATACAAGCCTGAGAGCAGCCGTCGCGGCGGCAATGATGGCCGCCACGGCCGCCGCAAACAAAAGCACCCGGGTGCGGCGGTTTTTACGGGCCCGGGCCTGCCGGGCAAAGAAATTTTCGCTGGGCGGGACAGTCATCTTCTTTTGTCAGGCCGGGCGGCAATCAGGTGAAGGACACTTTGGGTGCCTGACGCTCCTCGTGTGATTCGACCGCTTCGAGCAGGGCCGCCCCGGTGAAGTTGAAGGTAGAGGAAATTACATTCTCCGGAAACTGCTCTCTTTTTGTGTTGTAGAGCATTACCGCATCGTTATAGGCCTGCCGGGCGAAGCTGATTTTATTTTCGGTGGAGGCGAGCTCTTCCATGAGATCGCTGATTGTCTTGTTTGCTTTCAAATCGGGATAGGCTTCCGCCACTGCCATGAGTCTTGCCAGCATTCCGGAAAGGGCACCTTCGGCCTGGTTCAGGCCGGAAAATGCCTGAGCGTTTCCTGGCGATGCGGCCGCGATTTTACTGGCGTCAAAAGCGGCATTGCGCGCCTGGATGACCGCTTCGAGCGTCTGGCGCTCATGAGCGAGGTAGCCCTTGGCCGATTCCACCAGATTGGGAATCAGGTCGTAGCGGCGTTTGAGCTGGACATCGATTTGTTTGTAGAAGTTCAGATACTGATTTCGAAGCGCGACGAGCTTGTTGTAGATACCGACGAAATAAAAAGCAACGATGGCAATGACGACGATTAAAACCACAAACGCGATCATGTTCTCCTCCTTTTATAGGTGCTGAAATGAAAGCCTCAAGCGTTATCGGTTCAGTTTTTGTTTTTCCTGAGATCGCCGGTGATCACCAGATTGTCCCGGTGAATGACTTCATCGTAGTCCTTGTGGCCCAGAACAGACAGAATCTGTGTTGTTTTCAGCCCGTGGATGAGTTTGATGTCCGCCGAGCTGTAATTGACCAGGCCCTTGGCCAGGATATTGCCCCTTACGTCAAGGCAGGTCACCGGATCTCCCGCATCGAATTCGCCCTCCACATGGGTTATGCCGGAAGGCAGCAGGCTGGTGCCTTTTTCGATGAGCGCCCGGGCGGCTCCTTCGTCCAGAGTCAGCCTGCCGCGGGGATGCAGCGTGAAAGCGATCCAGTACTTGCGGCTGGCCAGTCGCTCTGACTGGGGCAGAAACAAAGTGCCGATGTCTTTGCCGGCCATGATGCCCAAGAGGACATTTTTACTTTTGCCCGGCGCAATGATGCAGGGAATGCCGATGGCCGTCACTTTTTTGGCCGCGAGTATTTTACTTTTCATGCCTCCCGTGCCGACGGTTGATGTTTTGTCGGAGGCGGCAGCCTCCACAGCCGCGTCGATTTCCTTCACCAGAGGAATGCGTCGGGCGTTTTTATCGGTTGCCGGATCTGCATTATAGAGCCCGTCGGTTGTTGTGAGGTTGATAAACAGGTCCGCGCCGACAACGTTGGCGATCATGGCGGCCAGATTGTCGTTGTCTCCGAACTTGATTTCATCGACCGCGACCGTGTCGTTTTCATTGATGATCGGTGTGACGTGCCATTCCATCAACTTCGAGAGGGTGTTACGGATGTTTAAGTAGCGACGCCGGTCGGTCAGATCCGAAAGAGTAAGCAGTATCTGCGCGACATAGAGGTTGTTTTTTTCAAATGCCTTTGAATAGACGCGCATGAGGCGGCCCTGGCCCACCGCCGCGAAGGCTTGCTTCTCCGGAATGCTTTTGGTTTTTTCCGCGCTTCCCAGGCGGTGCTTGCCCGAAGCGATGGCGCCGGAGGTGACCAAAACTATGGAATAGCCGCGCCTGGTGAGGTCGCACATCTCCTGTACAAGTGAATGAATGATTTTTAAATCAAGCCCGTCGGCACCGGTCAGAACCGCGGAGCCGACCTTGATGAGTATTTTTTTTGCCGTGGAAATCGTTTCGATCCGGATGTCGTTCATGTCGTAAGTGAATGAGCCTCACTTAAAATTGTAATGATTCTGTTTAAAATTTCCTGCAGACCCTCGCCGGTGGCGGCGGAAAAAGGATAGAGCATTATCCCTCTTTTGGCAAATTGCGCAACGCTTTTTTTCGTTTTCTGCCGTACATGCGGCAGATCGATTTTGTTGAGAGCCGCAATCACGGGCTTTTCGGCAAGAGCCTCATCATAGAGCTTAAGTTCATTAGTGATGGCCTCAAAATTTTCCCACGCGTTCGGCCTGGCTTCATCGGAAATGTCGATGATGTGGAGGATGATGGATGTGCGTTCAATATGGCGAAGAAACTGAATGCCCATGCCCATGCCCTGATGCGCGCCGGTGATGAGACCGGGAATGTCGGCAATCACAAAGTCGGGCGCGTCCGCGTGCCTCACGACACCCAGGTGGGGCCTCAAGGTGGTGAAGGGATAATCAGCTACTTTCGGGCGGGCCGCCGACACGCGCGTGATGAAAGTGGATTTGCCCGCGTTGGGAAAACCGACCAGCCCCACGTCGGCCAGCAGCTTCAGCTCCAGCGCCAGCGTGCGTTCAGCACCTTCCATGCCTTCCTGGGCGAAGCGCGGCGTCTGGTGGGTGGAGGTTTTAAAATGTGCGTTGCCTTTGCCGCCTATGCCACCGGCCGCGGCGATATAGGTCTGGCCCGGCAGGGCCAGATCGGCCAGGACTTCACCCGTGTCAAAATCACGCACGACCGTGCCGACGGGCACATCCACGACGAGATCCGGAGCGCTCTGTCCGGTGCGGTTATTGCCGGAGCCGTGCCCCCCGTCTTTGGCAAAAAGATGTTGACGGTATTTTAAATCCAAAAGGGTGCGGTGGCTGGCGGTGGCCTGCAAAACGACGTTGCCACCCTTGCCGCCGTTGCCCCCGTCCGGGCCGCCACGTGGGACGTATTTTTCTCTGCGGAAGCTGACGCAGCCCGCGCCCCCGTGACCTCCCCGTACATAAACTTTCACTTCATCTACGAACTTCATATGCCTGCCACGGGACACGGCGCCAGGCCGGGCCTCCTGCCGTGTCCAAATAAAAAGGCGCTTATAACTAAGCGCCTTTGAAATAATCTCGCCCGCCGGCTATGAGGCCGCGTAGACGCTTACTTTTTTACGGGTCCTGTCGAGCCTCTCATATTTAACAGCACCATCAATGAGTGCAAAAAGAGTGTAGTCCTTGCCCATGCCCACGTTGTTGCCGGGATGAATTTTTGTGCCCACCTGCCTCACGATGATGGAACCGGCGTTGATTTTTTCGCCGTCATAAACTTTGACGCCGCGCCGCTGCGCATTGGAGTCTCTGCCGTTGCGGGAACTTCCCTGACCTTTTTTGTGTGCCATGTCTTCCTCCGCCTATACCGAAATCCCGGTGATTTTCATGCTGGTCAACTGCTGCCGGTGCCCTGTTTTTTTACGGTACCCCTTGCGCCGCTTCATTTTGCCGACAACGATCTTGGGGCCGCGCGTCTGGGCGACAATTTCACCTGTCACTTTAGCTCCCTCTACAAAGGGTTTGCCGATTTTTATATCGTCTCCGTCGGCGACCATCAGGACTTCATCAAAAACGACCCGGGCTCCCTCCTCATCGGCGATCTTTTCGATGAGCAGGACCTCTCCCTCGCTGACCTTGTGCTGTTTTGCACCTGTTTTTATAATTGCGTACATATCCCTGCACCCTTCCGTAACATTAAGACCGCACCTTATAGACAAATCGCGATTGTTTGTCAATCAAAATTAGCCTTTTTTTACCTTTCAGGCCGCCGCGGACATTTAGCCCCTTTCTGATTTTTAATTTACCTGATGCGCGGGCATGCCTTAAGGAATATTTCATGATGGCCGATATACAATTTGATTGATTGATATTGCTTTCCGGAGGGGTTCAAAAGAAAATACTTAATTATTTTAAATAAATAAGGACTTCACACATGGAAAAGATGAAGCTGGGAGGTAAGCTTGTCGGGGCATTCGGTCTGATGGGACTCATGCTTCTGGTCGGCGGGTTGGTGGGGACGTTAGGTATTTCTCATATTTCCGGTCAATTAAAAAGTGCATCGCTGATTGGCAGCTCGAGGGCCGATTCCGTTGGAGTTCTGTCCGAGATACAACTTGACATCCACAGGCTCGCAAGATCACTGCTGGATCCCGAAATATTCGATAATACTTATGAAAAAGACAGGGTGGTCCAAAGCCTGGAGCAGGCGTGGGCAGAGGCGGAAGCTTCCTGGAAACGAGCCGACGCCATGGGCCGGCCGCCTGAAGCCGCGCTTATGTGGAAAAAGCTCGGGCCGCTGTGGGAGGCCTGGATGAAAGCCTCCCGTGAGTTTGTCAATGTGGCCCAAGGCGGCAGCCGGGAAGACGCGCTCAGGATTATGAACGAGAAAATGGAAGAGTCTTTCGCCGCCAGCCGCGCACTTTTAATGGAACTTTCAGAAACCGGCCGGAATCTTGCCCGGGAAAGAGGTGAGGGGGGATTGAGGCAGGGCGCATGGCTCATGGTAGTCGCCCCGGGGGGAACAATACTGGGTATCATCGTAGCCGTGTGTTTCGGAATCTATTTTGCGCGTTCCATCACGCGCCCGGTCAACCTGGTGATCAGCAGGTTGACCGAGACCTACCGGCAGTTTGCCGAGGCGGCCCGCCAGATTGCCGAGTCCAGTAATCATCTGGCCGAAGGAGCTTCCGTGCAGGCGTCCGCTGTGGATGAAGTGTTCGCAGTTGTCCAAAAGCTCTCTTCCGAGGGCAATAAGCATAAGGATCAGGTGCTGCATCTGGCCAGGGCAACTTACGATGTTGACAAGCTCAGGGAAGAGACTCATCAGAATGTTACACTGACGGCAGCGACGATGTCGGATATCAAAGCTTCGAGCGAGGCAACATCCAATATTTTAAAAGATATCGAGAAAATCGCCTTCCAGACCAATCTGCTGGCGCTCAATGCCTCGGTGGAGGCGGCCCGAGCGGGTGAGGTGGGTGCCGGGTTTGCAGTGGTGGCCGATGAGGTACGAAATCTCGCGGTGCGGTCTGCGGAAGCGGCTCAAAAAACCACCGGGCTGATCAGCGGGACGGTCGATGCCATTCACAAAGGCGCGGAACTGGTTGTGACAACTTCAGAGAGTTTTGATAAATATAATGTCGAGGCCAAAGCATTTATCGGCATTTTAGACCGAGCCGCCCAATTGTGCCAGGATCAATTGCCCCGGTTCAGCCAGATAAAAAAATCCATCGAAGACATTCAGCATGTTGTGCAGGGCAACGCCGCCAGCGCCGAAGAAGCGGCGGCAGCCGCCGAGCAGATGACCGCCCAGTGTGAAGCCATGAGGCTTTTTATAGAGGAGCTGGCCGCCGTTGTCGGTGATGACGCAGCAGCCACACCTGATCATCTCTCGGGGAGCGGCCGGAATGTTGGGGCGCTTCCGCCGCCGGGATACACCGGGTTCTTCCCGGACAAAGCCGTTTTGGACGGGGAGGTGGGGTCATGAAAAAAATGAAACTCAGTCAGAAACTAATCGGTGGTTTCCTGCTCACGGCTTTACTTCTGCTAGCAGGAGGAGTGGTGGGGACCTCCGGGATAGCAGTGGTGAAAAATCACCTGGGAGATTTCGTCAACACGCGCATCGAAGCGAATCACGCTATTTGGGTGATCCGTGATCATCAGCAAAATGTCCTGGCCATGGAGCAGTCTCTTGTGGTGCCGGAAATTTTCAATGACACTTCTGCCAGGGAACGGTCCCTCAAGGGGATAGAGGATTCGTGGCGGCGGGCTGATGCAGCCTGGAAGCAATACAGCCAATTGCCGCGTGATGAGGAAACGGACAAGCTTTTCAACAGGGCCAAGCCTCTATGGCAGGCCTGGCAAAATGCCGATGAGGAATTTCTCGGATTCATCAGACAGGGCAACCCCGAGGAAGCAAGGCGTGTCATGATGTCCCGTGTACAAGAGGCGGCTTCCGCGAGCCGGAAAATTCTCAATGATTTGTCCGTCGCTTCGGCAAAAGCCGGCGAGGCGTCGGTGTTATTTGCAATCGCTCAGGGGAACCGGTTGACGGTTATCGCTCTTGTCGGAACTTTCATCGGGATTGTTCTGGCTCTCGGGATGGGCATTTATTTTTCGATATCCATCTCACGCCCCATCCATCAGGTGATTGAAAATCTGAGTCAAACCGCCCGCCAGTTTGCCGAGGCGGCCGCACAGATTGCCCAGTCGAGCAATCATCTGGCGGAAGGGACCTCGATTCAGGCCTCCGCAGTGGAAGAAACGTATTCAGTGACGGAAGAGCTCAAATCATCCAATACCAGTTATATTGAGACCATCGACGATTTGAAAGGGCGGCTCGGCAAGACAAATTCCATCGGGATGGCGGCCTTTGAAACCATGAAGTCGGCCAAAAAAGCGATGAAGGGAATCAAGCAGACCAGCGAGGAGACGTCCGTCATCGTTCAAACCATTGAACAGATTGCCTTTCAGACAAATCTGCTGGCGCTCAATGCCTCGGTGGAGGCAGCGCGCGCCGGCCAGGCCGGCAGCGGTTTTGCCGTGGTGTCCGATGATATTCGAACCCTTGGCGCACAATCCACACAGGCGGCGCGCAATTCCATTGAACTTATCGGTAAAACTGCTGGTGTTGCCGGCAACGGCAACGACTTTATCGGATTGGGTATCAGAAAGTTCATCGAATACGGAACCACTTCCATGAATATTTATACATATACGGAGGAGGCGGCAAAAGTAGCCAAGCAGCAGCTCGACGATGTGGAGAGACTCAACTCGCTTCTTGAATCCATCAGCAAATCAGCCCAGGCCAACGCGGCCGCGGCACAAGAAGCCTCCTCCGTTTCGGAAGAAACGACGGCTCAGGCCATGTCGGTGCAGAAGGTGGTGGACGAACTGGCCGGTGTGGTTGGTTACGCCGCTTCCTGAGGAAAGACCCTGCGGCAGGACTCCGTAGAACGACTAAATCCCGTCGAGTGACGGCGTACCCGGGCCTTACGCCATGCACTTTGGGAAAGGTAAGCGTGGCCGTCAGGGTGATTTCCCCTTTTGTCGCGGAAATAATCAAAGCTTCTTTGTTGTTATCCGTTTTACAATCCGGGATAAATGCGGTTGCAACTATCGGCACGGCGGGCTATGTTGACGACCTGTAAAAATTTCTCGGTGCCGTATTTCATGTGTGCGAAAAACATCTTCCGTATCCTGTTTCTCATCACGATCATTTGTTACGCAGTGGTCACAGCCGCGATGGAGCCGCCGCGCCGGATGGTGGCCCAGCGGCTTGTGGAGGAGGGGATTGAACCCGAGCAGGCGCACGCTCTTTTGGCGGACCCCGGCATAGTGGAGCGGTCGGACATTATCCTGAACAATATGTTTCATTCCTCGCCCAAAGAGGGAAAACCACGTTCAGGTGTCATGGACATTTCTCCCGGCCAGATCGAGAGAGCCGCACAATTCATGAGAGACAATCAAGACCTTCTGGCGGGGGTCGAAGAGCGCTTCGGTGTCTCACCGCGCATCGTCACCTCCATTTTACTAATCGAGTCACGTCTGGGAACTTACCCGATGCCTTATAATGTAGCTACGGTATATGCGAATCTGGCGTTTCTGGACGACCCTGATTATCTGCGGCTGATTCAGGAGCGTCACTCTATAAACTATCCGCAACTGCAGGATGAGGAGGCAATAGCCAGGGCCAGAAGAAAGGCGAAATGGGCGATAGGCGAGCTGGCTTTTCTCATCCGCCTGGCCAATCATCTGGATATGGATCCCCTGGCCATCACCGGTTCGTTTGCCGGCGCCATGGGGCCGGCGCAATTCATTCCTTCTTCCTTCTGGATTTTCGGCCTTGACGCGGACGGAGACGGCTTGACGAGTCCCTTCAATATGGCGGATGCGGCGATGAGCATGGGGAACTATTTGAGAAAATATGGCTGGCGCGAGGATGCGCCGCCGGCGCAAAAACGCCGCGCACTTTGGTACTACAACCGCAGCGAGGTGTATGTCAATACGGTGCTGATGGTTTATGATGCCCTGGCAAAATGAGCGCGTCGGCTGAAGACTCCCGGCTGGAAAGCATTGTGCTGTCGGCGTGAAAATTTCCCGGGAAAGAGAAAAGGAAAAAGGCAAAAGGCGGTGGCGCCTTTTGCCTTTCTTTTTTTAACTTCAGCGTCCGTTGTCAGTTTACCACGGGTCCACGAAGGTGTGGCCGGCCTGACCGGGATCTCGCGCGGGAACGGACTTGAGCCCTCTCATGATCCAGTCGCGGGTGTGGGCGGGATCGATCACCGCATCGATTTCAAGGTGTGCCGCCATGTTGATGGCCTTGCCTCTTTCATATAACTGCGCAACCAGGTATTCGTAGAGCTCTTCGCGCTTTTGGGGATCCTCAATCGCCTCCAGTTCCCGCCGGAAACCGGCGCGGACGGCACCCTCCAGTCCCATGCCGCCGAATTCACCCGACGGCCATGATGCTGTGAAGAACGATTCATGGAACCCGCCCCTGGCCATGGCCATGACCCCCAGCCCATAACCACGGCGCAAAACCACAGTGAAATACGGGACGGTCACATGTGAGCCGACGACGAACATGCGGCAGACATGACGGACCTGCGCTCGTTTTTCTATTTCCGGTCCGACCATGAAGCCGGGGGTGTCGCAAAGCGATAAAATCGGCACGCCGTGCGCATTGCACAACATCATCAGCCGGGCCGCCTTGTCCGCTCCCTCCGCCTCGATTGCCCCGGCCATGTGCATGGGGTTATTGGCGATGACGCCGAAGGGGTGTCCTTCAATGCGGATCAGCCCCGTGACCATGCAGGGGCCGAATTTAGGCCTCAGCTCCAGAAATGAGTCGGTATCGGCCAGCGCCCTGATGACGTTGCGCACGTTGTAGGCGCGCTTGCGGCTTTCCGGAATGGCGCTGCGCAGTTTGAGTTGATCGCCCGCCTGCCATGAAGACACAGGACCCTGGAAATAAGAAATGTATTTCTTGGCCACCGCCACCGCTTCCTCATCGTCGGCCACTTCAATGTCGACGACGCCGTTTTGGGTCTGCACATCCATCGGGCCCACGTCCTCCGGCCTGAAGACACCCAAGCCCCCTCCCTCAATCATGACCGGGCCGCCCATGCCGATGCTGGAGTCCTTGGTGGAGATGATTACATCGCAGCACCCCAGGAGCGCGGCGTTGCCTGCAAAGCAGAAGCCTGAAACGATGCCGACCATCGGGACATGACCGCTCAATCTGGCAAAAAGGGCGAAGGTGGAAAGATCGAGGCCCGCCACTACGATGCCCTCGGCATCGACGTCGCCGGGGCGGCCGCCGCCCCCTTCGCCGAAGAAGATGAGAGGCAGTTTCTGCTCGTAGCACAAAGAGAGCATCCGGTCTTTTTTCTTGTGGTTGAAAAACCCCTGCGTGCCTGCCAGGACCGAGTAATCGTAGGCCAGCACCATGCAGCGGGCCTTATCCGCGCCAAATAATGATCCGTTCACCGCTCCCACGCCAGCAATCATACCGTCGGTGGGGGTTTTCGCGATCAGTTCGTCGAGCTTTCTTCTGCCGCGCTGCGCCGCGATGGCCAAAGCCCCGTACTCGATGAAGCTCCCCTCATCGCACAGGTCCATGACATTGGCGCGCGCCGTGCGCTGATTTTTCTCTTTTCTTCTGGCAACCACGTCCGGACGGTTCTCATCCAGCGTAAATGCATGCCTGCTGATTACCTCGGCCAGATCGGGACGAACCGGGGGGGTCTGTTCCTTTTGTTCTCCGGCCTTTTGTTTGTCTGTCTGCTTATCCATTTTTATCTCCGTCTCTATATGGTGTGAAAGCACAAAGCGGTGACAGACCAATTGTCTGTTCCACCTTTGGCGCTTCATGTCTTGTAATTAATTGTTTTGCCCGCAGTCTAACGGCAGCGCAACACCGCTTATGCCAAAGCGCGCCGGATTGACACTCGCCCGGAGGGAGGGTGACTCACCTGAGCGCCAGGCGTCATTTTCAGGTCGTCAGTAGGGCCAAGCTTATTCAGGTACTGATTTATTTGTCAATCCGTACTTTTCAAAAATGTAGTCATTATCCTCGCCGACGCCCGCGGAAATCCATTTGACGCGCAGAGGCGTTTTCGACATTTTACCCGTGACCGGCAGGGTGACGACACCGTAGGCCGGGTGGGTTATTTTGTGGAAAGTGCCGCGTACCTGCCAGTGTTTTTCCTCAAGGACCTGTTTTGGTGTCAGCATCTTGGTGGTAACGGGCAGCCCCCCGCCGCGCCATTTGGAGCGGGCCGCCTTTACACTGTAGTTGGCGAACTTTCTGCTGATCTCTTCATAGGTCATATCGGCGACTGCTTTATCCACTATATCGTTTAGCTCCAGAACTTTGTCGATATCATCTGTAATGCGATCCAGAAGTGTTTTCCAGTCCTCCTCGATGCTCCACTTTCCCAGAAGCTTCAAGGCGGCGCGGAAGTCCTGATCCCGGAAGCAGGCGATCGCCACATAACCGTCCTGGCACTTGAAAAAACCGTAGGGGCAAAGCCCGTAATCCAAAGTGCCGTAACGGAACCGCGGCTTCTTCCACAGATAGCCGATGGTCGGGGAAAAGCCGACGCATGATGCATAAGCGTCGGCCGTGGCGATATCGACCATCTGGCCTTCACCTGTAGTGCGCTTGAAAAAAGAGGCGATCAGACCGCCCATTGCCGCGCCGACGGCGGAAGTGTAACCGGCTGCGTAAAAACCGGCGCGGGTGGGCCAGTTGTATGGCTCCGGCGCGCTGGGCAGATCGCCGATCAGGGCCGCCAGACCCGATTCAGCCTGGCTGGTCAGATCCGTCCAGGGGGTTTTGGCCTGCCGTTTAGCTTTGTCCGTGTAATGACCGTAAGGTGTGATGGCGATGTAGATGAGTCCGGGGTTGAGTTCCTTGAGCTGGCGGTAGCCGATCCCCCATTCATCCATTTCGCCTGGGGCGAAAGTTTCAATGAGGATATCCGCGCGTTTGGCGAGAATTTTCAGATTGTCCCGTCCGGCATCGCTTTGGAGATCCAGCGTGATATGTCTTTTGTTACGGCTTTCCATCAGATACGGGATGCCGACGCCCTTGATGTTGGCTCCGTACGGGCTGATGATGCGTGAAGGATCTCCTTCAGGCGGTTCCACTTTAATTACTTCGGCGCCGGCTTCGGCAAAGAAACTGGCGGCGACATTGCCGGAGAAGTTGGCATAGCTTAAATCGAGAACCATCATGTCGTCGAGTGCCTCAGGCTTCCCCTCAACACCTACCAATCCGGAAAGAAACTGACTCCATTGGGAAAGATGCTTTGACGCCCCTTTCTGCTGCAGGTATCTGGAATAAACACGTTCTTTAATGGTCCTCACCCCCCTTGTAATTGAATATCTCGTCCTTGGTTATGTCGTGGTAAATGGGCGGCCTCTGCCCGACCCGGTAGTCCCAGTTACCGACGACCCTTTCTTTTTCCAGCTCTTTTATCTCATTTTCCGAAAGCCCGAGGATTTTCTTGAAGACCAGCCGGTTATGATAGCCCAGAGGTCTGGTGAGCCATTTGATCCGGCCGGGCGTTTCGCTCAACATGGCGATCGGTCCTTCGATAAGCAGTTTTTTGTACATCTCGTCATTGTAGTCGATGACGCTGCCGCGCTGACGTCGCCATGGATCATCGGCAATTTGCACGTCGTCGAGGACTTCAGTGGCGGCAATCATGTGCTGTTGCGTCACAGAGAGTATTTCAGCCAGGCTGTTTTTTTTCACCCATTCTTCGGTGATTTTATTTAAGGCGGCGGCATGGTCCGGTAAAAGGCGGCCCGCCGCTTTCTGATAGCGCCCGTCACGGGCCAGATCGTCTCGTTGCATGGCCAGGCACAGAGACTGGAAATACGGCCAGTAATAAGCCGACGCGCGAAACGG
>CAYWRV010000017.1:0-18787 GCA_964460865.1 uncultured Smithella sp.
CCGACAGCTTCCGTGATACCATGCAGTATCCGTGCCCCGATTGAGATATTGATAACAACCACAACAGATCGCCCGACCTGAAAAATCGTTTAAAGAAGTGCAATGTACTGGGTAGGCGATGTGGACCATAAATCCGGGCCATCTCCAATTGTGTCTTGAAATTTTAAGCTCTTCTATATTATTCTTTTCTGCAAAAGGAGAGCACACTATGAGAATCGCAATTGTCGGCCTGGGCGGCGTCGGCGGCTATTTCGGAGGAAAACTCGCCAGAACTTACGCGGGGGGCGAAAGGCATGAAATTATCTTTATCGCCCGCGGCGAGCATTTGAAAGCAATCCAGAAAAGAGGACTCAAGCTCTTCACCGCCGAGGCTGACTATATCGCATGGCCGAATGTCGCCACGGACCGCCCGGCAATGGCCGGCCCGTTCGATCTGGTATTGTTGTGCTCGAAGAGCTATTCTCTGGAGAGCTCCGCCCGCCTGGTGCAAAAAAATATCGGCACCGACACGATTGTCATCCCTTTGCAAAACGGCATTGAAAGCGCCGTCCGCGTAAGGAACGTGCTGCCTGCAGCCGATATCGTAAGCGGCAGCGTATATATCATTTCACATATTGAAAAACCCGGTGTCATCCGTCAGGAGGGGGGAGCCTGCAGGCTCATTTTCGGCACAGATGATGCCCAGTCGGCAAAGAAATATTCCCATGTTCTGGATATTTTACTTGAGGCCAAAATCAACGCTATCTTGAGCGGCAAAATATCGGAAGTTCTTTGGAACAAATATCTGTTGATGTGCCCGCTTGCGTCTCTGACTGCCGCCACCGGTAAAACCTACGGCGAAATCATCGAAAATCCGGAGCTAAGTGCAATGGCACGTGAGTTGATGCAGGAGGTGGTGGCGGTGGCCCGCGCAAAAAAAATAACCCTCCCCCCCAACGCAGTGGATAAAACTATGGAGATGGTTGCCGGCTTCGGGTACGACTCGAAAACATCCATGCAGCGGGATCGCGAAAATGGCCGTCAAACTGAAATTGACGCTCTGACTTCGTATCTGTGTCGTGCCGGACGTGAAGCAGGAGTCTCCACACCCGTCCATGATGAGATGCTGCGCCGCCTGAGTACCTGACCCGTCCGGGCCGAACTCGCCAAAATGACCACCGGCCGCAGAGTCGCGGCACCATATCTGTTTGACAAAACAGTGTCATCTGTTATAGATAGCTTCGTTTTTTAAAGGAAAAGGAATTGATTAATCTAAAAGCTCGGGGAAAAAAATACTTTGCCTTTTTCACTTTCCGGGCAAAGCGCCGCTACTGGGTTTTATGAAAGGTTGACAAATATGAAAAAGATACCCATCGGATTGATCGGGCTGGGCAACATTGGTACCGGTGTGGCAAAGCTGCTACATCAAAACGAAAAGATCATTGCCGAAAGGCTCGGCGCGAAGCTGGTTTTAAAGAAAATCGCCGACATCAACCTCAAATCGGCACGGGAGCTCAAGCTCCCCGAATCAATGCTGACACTGAACGCAAGGGAAATCATCGATGATCCGGAAATCTCCATCGTCATAGAACTGGTCGGCGGCTACGAACCGGCACGGACATTTGTTCTGGAGGCCATTAAAAACGGAAAACATGTAATCACTGCCAACAAAGCAATGCTGGCCACCTACGGCAATCAAATATTTGCCGCCGCACAAAAAAAAGGTGTCGATGTCGGCTTTGAAGCTAGTGTGGGTGGGACCATCCCGATAATTAAAACACTGAAGGAATCGATGGCCGCCAACAAATTCAATTCCATCGTCGGCATCATGAACGGAACATGTAATTTCATTCTCACAAAGATGACGGATGAAGGCAAACCCTTCGATGTCGTTTTGCAGGAGGCCCAGAAACTGGGCTTTGCCGAGGCCGACCCCACGTTCGATATTGAAGGAATTGACACTTCCCACAAGATGGCCATTGTTTTGTCACTTGCCTACGGGAAAAAAGTAAAACTCAAAGACATCTACCTTGAAGGGATTACAAAAACCAGCGCCCTGGACATTGCCTTCGCCAAAGAATTGGGCTATCGGATAAAACTTCTGGCCATAGGCAGGCTGCGGGATGGAGAAGTGGAAGCCAGAATACACCCGACGATGATACCAGTGACACATCTCCTTGCCAATGTTAACCGTAACTACAATGCCTTTCATCTGGTCGGCGACGCATCAGGCCCCGTCTTTTTATTCGGGCAGGGCGCAGGAATGATGCCGACCGCCAGCGCGGTGTTCAGCGACATCTTCGACTGCGCCCGCAATCTGCTGAAGGGGGTTTCCGGGCGCGTGCCCTCACGTGCCATAAGTGAAACGGCGATGGAAAATATCACGATGGTTCCGATGGAAGATCTCGAAACCAAATATTATTTTCGCTTCTCAGTTCTGGACAGGCCCGGCGTTTTGTCCAAAATCTCTGGCATCCTCGGCGAGCATAACATAAGCCTTGAAGCGGTCATTCAAAAGGCCAGAGAAAAAGCAGGCCCCGTGCCTATCGTTATGACTACTTATAAGGCGAGGGAAAAAGATGTCCGTCACGCGCTCAAAAAGATTGACCGGCTTTCCGTGGTGAAAGGCAAAACCGTCCTCATACGGATTGAAGATGAACTTTAACTTATCTTGTAAGGATGTTTTATGAAATATGTTGTCCTGCTTGGAGACGGCATGGCCGATTACCCCAGCCAAAGACTGGGAGGAAAAACTCCTCTGGAATGCGCCCTGACACCGTTTCTGGACCAGATTGCCGCGCACGGCACACTGGGGCTGGTCGATACGATCCCCCAGGGATTTACGCCCGGCTCTGATGTGGCAAACCTGAGTGTCCTGGGTTATGACCCTGCTCAAACATACACCGGCCGCGGCCCGCTGGAGGCGGCCAGTATGGGTATCCACATGAATCCCGATGATGTCGCCTATCGGTGCAATCTGGTTTGCATCGGAGACAAAGACACAGACAAAGCGTTCATGGAAGATTTCACCGCAGGGCATATCTCTTCTCCGGAAGCGGCGCAGATCATCTCCGATCTGAACAGGAAATTCAACTCACCCCTGTATCAGTTCTTCGCAGGAGTGGGCTACAGGCATCTGCTTGTGTGGCGAAATGCTACTGCTTCCCCCAGGACCACGCCTCCTCATGATATCACCGGGCAGCCGGTGGCCAAGTATCTTCCACAGGGAGACTTCGCCCCTGAAATTCTTGAGCTGATGTCCGATGCGGCCGAGTTTTTGAAAGACCATCCGGTGAATGTGCGCCGACGCGAAGAGGGGAAGAAAGAGGCCAATTCGATCTGGCCCTGGGGGCAGGGTAAAAAACCGCTCATCGTCCCTTTCACCGAAAAATATGACTTCAAGGGCGGCATGATTTCCGCGGTTGATCTGTTAAACGGTTTGGGCATCAATGCCGGTTTGAAACCTCTGCGTGTGGAAGGGGCGACCGGCTACATCGACACAAATTACGAGGGCAAGGCGAAAATGGCCATCGATGCTCTGAAATTCATGGATTTTGTCTTTGTGCATCTCGAGGCCCCTGACGAAATGGGGCATGAGGGAAATGCAGAGGGCAAGATCAGAGCCATCGAGCTTTTTGATGAGAGAATTGTCGGGCCTATTTTGACATCCATCGGAGAAATCGACGAATTTCGTATTTTGGTGTTAAGCGACCATCCGACTCCGATCGATATAAAAACACACGTGTCGGACCCGAGCCCCTTTGCTGTGCTGTCGTCACGGCCGCAGGAAAACCTGGCCGCCGGAAAGCCCTTTACCGAGGCAAACGCAAAGGAGGGCGGTCTTTTGGTTTCCCCCGGCCATCAGCTGATGGACAAATTCATCCGCGACTGGAGCGCATTCATTGGTAAGTAATCTGACAAAAGTGCGTGTAATCTATGCAGACACGGATGCAATGGGCATTGTCTATCACACCAATTACATCCGCTGGTTCGAAATGGGCCGCAATGAGTTTATGCGCCAGTTGGGTATTGCCTATTCACAGCTGGAGGGTCTCGGACTTAATCTGCCTCTCACAAAGGTTTTCTGTCAGTTCCATGCACCGGCAAAATATGACCAAGAGATCATCATTGAAACGAAATTTGATTATATCAAGAGAGCCAGCATCAGATTCAACTCGAGAATATGGGATGAACAAAAGACGAAGCTTCTTGTGGAAGGCTATACCATCCATGCCTGCACCAACAATGATGGCAAGATCCGCCGGATTCCGAAGCTGCTTATAGAACTTATCGATAAATACAACATCAACAAAGGAGAAGAAAGTAATGGCTGCTAAAATGTCCAAGAAAGAATTGAAAAGCCCTGACGCCTTTCAATCCACATTTGAAAGGCTCGGAGACTATGTGGCGGTAAACAGAACACGCGTCACGGTTGCCGCCACGGCCCTGATTTTAGCCATTCTCATCGTGGCGGGGATTTATTTTTACTGGAGCCATTATTCGCAATCCGCTCTTAAATTATATGCAAAGGCTCAGGCGAATATTCTTGCCGAGGGCGAGACGAAAAAAGTAATGGAAGAAAACAGGCTGATCTTCAATCAGCTGATCAAGGAATATCCCCATAGTTGGAGCGGTCGCCTGGCACACTATCATCTGGGCAATATTGAATACAACAACGGGGAGTACGACCTGGCAATCAGTTCCTATGAAAAATTCGTAAAAAAAGCAGGTTCTGACAAAACAGGTGTCAAATTTCTAGCGCTGACCTCCATGGGGTACGCCTATGAGGCGAAAAAAGATTTTCCAGAGGCGCTAAAATGCTTTGAGCGGGCGGAAAAAGCGGGGAAAACCGGTTTTGAAGCGTTCGGTCTGCAAAATATTGCTCGTGCCCACGAGGAGATGAATAACAGGGAAAAAGCCCTCGAATATTATAAAAAAGCCTTCGAAAAAACAACGGATCCGTCGGTCACTATTTCATTGAAAAGAAAAATAGCCGCCTTAAGTTGAGTTTTTTCGCTACGCCGCTTTCACTACATTGGAGTTATACGGAGGCCCGTTTGAAAAAAGTATTGATGTCAGGAAATGAAGCCATTGCCCGTGGCGTTTACGAGGCAGGCGTGCGCTTCGCTGCGGCCTATCCGGGCACGCCCAGCACGGAAATAATGGAGGAACTGGCCGGATATGAAGGTGTCTACGCGGAATGGGCACCAAATGAAAAAGTAGCGGTAGAAGTGGCCATCGGGGCGGCGCTGGCCGGCGCCAGGGCGCTGGCCGTTATGAAACACGTCGGAGTAAATGTCGCGGCAGACCCTGTTTTTACCGTAAGTTACACGGGTATCGAAGGCGGGCTGGTGATTGTGAGCGCAGACGATCCCTCCATGCACAGCTCGCAAAATGAGCAGGACAACCGAAATTATGCAAAATTTGCCAAAATACCGATGCTGGAGCCGTCCGATCCCCAGGAAGCGAAAGACTTTATCGCACTGGCCTTCCAGATAAGCTCACTCTTCGACACACCCGTTTTTTTCCGTACCACAACAAGAGTTTCTCATTCAAAATCCGTGGTGACCCTGTCGGAGCCCCGGAATTATGAAGAAAAAACGAGCCTTGTGCGCAATGCACAAAAGTATGTCATGGTTCCCATCAATGCGCGAACAAGGCGGGTGGAAGTCGAGAAACGCCAAAAGGCGCTCAGGGAATTTGCAGAAACCTTCCCTGAAAACAAAATGGAAATCAACTCTACCGAAATCGGTATCATCACCGCCGGTATGCCTTATAACTATGCCAGGGAGGTTTTCCCCGACTTCTCCTATTTGAAACTGGGGATGGTTTACCCCCTTCCGGAGAGGATGATCCGCGAATTCGCCTCCAGGGTAAAAAAAATATATGTCGTCGAAGAGCTTGATCCCTACCTGGAGGAGCAGGTAAAGGCGATGGGCATTGAAGTCACAGGGAAAGAAATTTTCCCCTACACAAATGAGTTTGATCCGGGAATTATCAGAGTCGCCATTGGAAAAGACATGGGTACACTAACCTCTCCCTACCGGGAAGAACTGGCGGCACGTCCTCCGAATCTCTGCCCAGGCTGCCCCCATCGCGGCTTGTTTTACGCTCTCAAAAAATTCAAGGCCTATGTTCATGGCGATATCGGCTGCTATACCCTTTCCTATTTAAAACCTCTTCAAGGGCTGCATTCCTGTATCTGCATGGGAGCGAGTATCGGCATGGCGCATGGCATGAGTAAAGCACTCGGTGAAAAAGGGAAGGGGAAGGTGGTTGGAGTTATCGGAGATTCCACCTTTTTGCACTCCGGCATTACCGGACTTCTTAATATGGCCTATAACCAAAGCGACGCGCTCATTATTATTCTGGATAATTCCACAACTGCCATGACCGGCATGCAGGAACATCCCGGTACCGGCTATACGCTTTCGGGAAAAGAGACAAAAAAAGTTAATCTGAAGGTTTTAGTATCCGCTCTAGGTATTGATAATATAAGAGTGGTTGATCCGAACAACTTAAAAGAAACTAAAGCGGCTATTCGAGCAGAACTTGCCTCGTCCGGCCCTTCGGTGATTATCTCCGAAAGTCCCTGCGTCCTTTTTAGAAGGGCAGGGATCAAGGCGAAGCCATCTTTGAGAGTCGATCCGGACAAATGCACAGGCTGCAGAACCTGCCTTGACCTGAATTGCCCACCCATTGCCTGGAAAAAGGGAGAAACAAAAACAGGGTCTAAACGAAAAGGAATCGCAGTGATTGACGAGTCTTTGTGTAACGGGTGCGGGCTTTGCGCACAAGTGTGTAAATTTGATGCAATCAGCTGATATTTAAGAGTATATTATGAATGACGAAAATGTAAAAAGCATTTTACTGGCCGGAGTAGGCGGACAGGGTATTTTAAGGGCAAGCGACATCATGTGCCAGGCGTTGATGGCGGCAGGCTTTGACGTAAAAAAGAGTGAAGTTCACGGGATGGCCCAGCGGGGAGGGTGCGTCACCAGTCATGTCCGCTACGGAACGAAAGTGTTTTCCCCACTTGCTGAACAGGGCAAAATTGAGATTCTTTTGGCATTTGAGCAGATGGAGGCATTGAGATATCTGAGGTTCTTAAGTAAAGACGCTTCAATAATTTTGAACACAGAGCGAATCAACCCGCCTGCCGTAAACATGGGCGACCTGAGTTACCCTGATGATATTATAGGGTTTTTAAATGAGAACTACCCGCGCGTGATCTCCTTTAATGCGGCAGAGCTTGCCATAGAGGTAGGTAACGCCAAAGCCGCCAATGTAGTCCTACTGGGAGCTGCAGCTAACTTGATCGGCGTGGCAAAGTCTGTCTGGGAAAAGACTATTGAGAAATCTTTTCCCCCAAAATTAGTAAAATTAAACCTTGATGCTTTTCAAAAAGGAATTACTGCTTAAATTATTGAAGTCAAAATATTTCTTTTTTAAAGGGAAGATATGGCTGAAGATTATTACCAGGTTCTGGGAGTGGACAAAAAGGCCACTGCCGAGGAAATAAAAAAGGCATACCGTAAACTTGCCGTCAAATGGCATCCGGATAAAAACCCGAACAACAAGGCGGCGGAAGAAAAATTCAAAAAAATCAGTGAAGCCTATGCCGTTTTGAGCGACTCCAAAAAACGGCAACAGTACGACACTTTCGGCTCCGCCGACCAGTTCCGCCAGCAGTATTCTCAGGAGGACATTTTCCGCGGTTTCGACCTTGATGAAATACTCCGGAGTTTCGGCTTCGGAGGTGCAAGGGGAGGGCGCACAACATTCAGGACCTCACGCCGTGGTGGTTACCATGACTATGATGACCCGTTTGCCGGTCTTTTCGGTGGGATGGGGGCAGGGGGGCAACATTATGCCAATATGCCCCAAAAAGGACAGGATGCCGAATATAACTTATCCATATCATTGGAAGAATCAGTATTCGGGGCTGACAAGAAAATTTCTTTTCAGATGGAGGACCGCATTGAGGATATCAATGTGAAAATCCCCGCAGGCATCAGCAGCGGTAAAAAGCTTCGCCTGCCAGGAAAGGGACTGCCCGGCTATCAGGGGGGGCCTCACGGAGATTTGTATTTGAATATCAATGTTTTGCCCCATCCAATTTTTGCCCGCGACGGCAACGACATCTATGTTGAAAAGACGATAAAATTTTCTCAAGCGGCTCTTGGTACATCCATTGAAGTTCCCACCCTGGACGGTACCAGCAAACGGCTCAAAGTCGCACCCGGAACGCAAAATAACACGAAGATCAGAATGAAAGGATTCGGTGTGCCCGGGCTGAAAGGCGCGGCAAAGGGAGACCAATACATTAAAATCAATGTGGAAGTGCCCAGAAAACTCACCGAGAAGCAAACAAAGCTTATCGAGCAACTATCAGAAGAAGGCATTTGAAAACCAGACTTTTAAAACTACATGACTGAAAAGAATTACATATTAATGTCTGATAAGATATGTTATGTCAACTTGTAAATGTATTTATATTTTACAAGGGCACTATTGTTTTTCTGGCTTCTCTCGTCATTCACGCAAATTCTACATCCCCTATCGCACCGAAGTCTTTCCCGATAACAATAACAACACCAGAAACTCCGGGAATTTTTATTCCCCAATCGAGGCATCTTTTTATAGAGGCTTTTGTTTCTACACGGTTTCCAATGGCTGAAGCCGCGGCATCCGCCAAAGTTGCGGATTTGGCTAAAACGCAAACAGCATCGGCTTTCCCAAAACTTAAAGAAGGCCCGACACTTGCCGATGATGTGCAGATCCCAAGAGGACATTGTTCTGGTTTAACGAGAAGATGGAGCTTATTACTTAAAGTTGATTCTCCGGCAAATATTCCCACCGTCAGACGCTTTTGTGATTGAATGTATATGTCTCCTCCGTTTTCAATAATCAAGTTTGGGGTGAGCGTAGAGAGGTCCATTCCTACAAATTCGGAGATAGCGCCTGCAACTGAGGCCATAGGGCCGACACTGCACAAAGAGGAATAATCGAGCATTTGACGGATTATGGCAGGTGCAAGTGGATCCGGAGGCAGTGGCAGAAGAGAGGTTTTAAATTCCGGTTTTTTGACTATGTAGGATTCAAGAAAATTCCGGTATTTTGCCAGGGAGGCATATGCTTGCGCACCAAGGTCGGAGTCGGAAGATATAAACAGGTCGCTTTCAGATATTTTAACCTGGTAAGAAATTAAATTTGTTTTATTAATTAATAGTCTATAGTATCTTTTATCATATATCATATTAAGTATAGATATCTGTGGATAACTTTACACGAAAAACATATTGGAGCCTGTTGATAAATCAATGTGGGACGGTATTTGAAAGAGATCGCCTCTAGCAGTAAATGGTGCTCCCCTCCCCCAGGAGCCAGTCTGCTTCACGCTGAAGCTTGTCGCAAATATCGAGTCTGTTTTGCTCACCCAGGCTTACAATTGTTTCACTTGTTCCATTAAGAATGTGTATATAACCATCGTACTTGCCTGTATATTTTTTTAATGTTGTACAGAGAGCCTGGATGTCTTCCGGCGGGACTTTTTTCGTATCGATCATGAAGCGAACTTCTTTGTACGGGTTTTTCAGTGCCTCAGCTAAAGATTGAACATCGCGGGCAATAATCTTGACAGTTTCCTCGCCGGTCTCACCCGAGCCTTGCACGTCAATGTTTCCGTGAATGACGACAGGTTCATCAGAGTGAAGGATGTCGTAATTTTTTTTGTAAATATCAGGCCAGAAAATAATCTCAACGGCACCATGCAGATCCTCTAAAACTACATTGCACATAACCTCTTTCTTTTTAGTAAGACGCTCTGCCAAAGAGCTGATTACTCCGGCAATTGTCAGATTTTCTTTGTCTTTTTTGCTTTTCGCCCTGCTGGTATCCGAGTTTGTGACAAATTTTAGTCTTACGGCGTAGCCATCCAGGGGGTGACCGGAAATGTAAAAGCCGAGCGCCTCTTTTTCAATTGCCAAAAGTTCTTTACGTTCCCACTCCGGCATTTCGGGGATCACATAGCCAGTTGCGCTTCTTGTTTCAAGCATATCCGGGTCTTCCAAGTGGTCAAAGATGCTGGCCTGTTTGCTTTGCCGGGCCTTCTGAATGCGCTGCGCTTCTTCCATGGCTGCGTCAAGCGATTCCATCAATTGTCTGCGGCGGGAGCCGAGTGAATCAAAAGCGCCGCATTTAATGAGGCTTTCAAGAACTCGACGGTTGACCTTGCGCAGGTCAACCCGTGAGAGGAAATCCATAAAAGAGGTAAAGTTTCCTTCATTGCGGGTGGTAATAATGGATTCGATGGCCGCCTCTCCCAGGTTCTTCACGCCACCGAGACCGAAGCGGATATTGTCTCCCAAAACGCTGAAATCCTTTTGTGATTCATTGATATCGGGCGGCAGAACGCTGATGTTCATCTCGCGGCAGTTGGTCATGTGGCGGATAACTTTGTCCCGGTTGTCTTTTTCACTCGTCAGTAGAGCGGCCATAAAAGCCACCGGGTAGTGGGCCTTCAAATATGCGGTCTGGTAGCTGATCATCGCATAGGCCGCACTGTGTGATTTGTTGAATCCGTATGAGGCAAACTTTTCCATCTGTTCCCAGATGATTTTGGCCTTATTTTCATTTATTTTGAGTTTTTTGGCTCCCGCCAGGAATTTCGGCTTTTCCTTTTCCATGTCGGAGGCCAGTTTTTTCCCCATCACTTTCCGCAGTGTGTCCGCCTGAGCCATGGTGTAATCGCCGATGACATTGGCGATCTGCATCACCTGCTCCTGGTAAAGGATAATCCCGTAGGTTTCCTGCAAAATAGGTTCAAGCTGCGGAAGTTCATAGGTTATTTTCTGCTTGCCGTGCTTGCGGGCGATAAAGTCGGGGATCATCTGCATGGGGCCCGGCCGGTAGGCGGCAATAAGCGCGATTACATCCTCTATCCTATCTGGTTTAAAGTTTATCAGCAGGTCTTTCATGCCGGAACTTTCCAGCTGGAATACCCCGTCTGTTTCTCCCCTGCTCAAAAGCTGATAGGTTTTTCTGTCGTCAAGCGGCAGATTCCTGATATCGATATCGATACCTAGGGCCTCTTTGATGAAGCGCAGCGTGTCATTGATTACAGTCAGTGTTTTGAGTCCCAAAAAGTCGAACTTGATGAGGCCGACTCTGTCGATATCTTTCATGGAATATTGGGAAACAAGATCGTCTTTGGGTTTGAAAAGAGGCACTCTTTCAACAAGAGGCACGTCCGAGATGACAATGCCGGCGGCATGGATGGAGGAATGGCGGTTAAGCCCTTCGAGAAGCAGCGACATCGACAGAAGCTTGTCGATATGAGGGTTCTTTTTTCGCTCTTCGTCGAAACGGGGTTCCATCTTAAATGCTTCAGTGAGTGTAATATTCGGCGCGGCCGGAACGAGCTTGGCGATCCGGTCCGCCTCAGCATAGGAAATGCCCAGGGCGCGGCCCACATCACGGATGACCGCCTTGGCCATCATTTTTCCAAAAGTGCTGATCTGGGTGACTTTGTCATAACCGTATTTTTCGGTTACATATTTTATTATCTTTCCCCTGCCCTCCTGGCAAAAATCGATATCGATATCCGGCATGCTGATACGGTCCGGATTCAGGAAGCGCTCAAACAGCAGGCCATAGCGCAAAGGATCGATATCGGTGATTCTAATCGCATAGGCAACCAGTGACCCGGCGGCTGAGCCGCGGCCCGGGCCAACGGGAACACCATTGTGTTTGGCGTGCTTGATAAAATCGGAAACGATGAGAAAATAGCCGGCAAACCCCATTTTTTTTATGGTTTCCAACTCTGTGCGCAGACGCCGGGAATATCTTTCCCTTACAGAAGCCTCATCTTCCGTCTGATATTTCATAATCTCTGGTATCAGCTTCTCAAGCCCTTCAGACGCCTTGCGATCAAGATAATCATCAAGTGTTTCTTCCGTGCTTTTGATCTCAAATTTCGGGAGATAGAATTTACCGAATTCCAGACTCAGATTGCAACGCTCGGCAACCGAGACAGTATTGTCAATCGCGTCCGGTGTGTCGGCAAAAAGCGCCTGCATCTCCTCAGGAGAGCGCACATAAAACTGATCCGACGACATGGACATCCGGTCTCTGTCGTCGATTGTTTTACCGGTCTGAATGCACAAAAGAATGTTGTGCGCCTCCGCATGTTCGGCATTGAGGTAGTGGCAGTCGTTAGTAGCGATAAGCGGAATAGAAAGCTCCCGACTCAGTTCAATCAGCCCGCGATTGGCTATTTCCTGCTCGGGTAGACCGTTTTGCATAATTTCCAGATAGAAATTGTCACTGCCGAAAATGTCCCGGTACTCAATGGCGGATTTGCGCGCCGCATCCATGTTTCCGTGAATAATGTGTGAGGCGATCTCGCCGTGCAGGCAGGCACTCGATGCGATCAGTCCCTCCGATAATTCTCGGAGCAGTTCCTTGTCCACACGGGGGCGGTAATAAAATCCCTCGATGTGAGCGGCGGAGGTCAATTTCATCAGGTTTTTGTAACCCTGCATATTCTTTACCAGAACCACCAGATGGCGTGTGGCATCACCGATAGTGGAGGTCGTTTTGGCAAAGCGGCTGCCGGGCGCGACATAGAGCTCACAGCCGATTATCGGTTTGATACCGTGATCGTAGGCCTGTTTATAGAAATCGATCGCCCCGAACATATTTCCATGGTCGGTGATGGCAATCGCCGGCATCGCGAATTCTCTGGCCTTTTTAAAAAGCTCCTCCAGACGGATCATGCCGTCAAGGAGGCTATATTGAGTGTGAACATGAAGATGGACAAAATTGGCGTGCTTCATAATACGCTAGTCAAGCCAGTAATTTGGAGCTTCTTTTGTAATAATGACATCGTGAACATGGCTTTCCCTGAGCCCTGCGGAGGTGATGCGCACAAATCGTGATTTTTCTATCAAGTCAGGGATTGTCCGACATCCCACATAACCCATGCCGGCTTTCAGACCGCCGATGAGCTGTGCAATACTTGATGAAAGAGACCCGCGAAAGGGGACTCTGCCTTCAATCCCTTCGGGTACGGTTTTGGCCGCCTCTTCCATGTCATCCTGATAATAGCGGTCACGGCTGCCCATTTTCATGGCTTCAAGCGACCCCATACCGCGATAGACCTTGTAGCTGCGCCCCTGGAATAAGATTGTTTCGCCCGGGCTTTCTTCCGTCCCGGCGAACAAGCCACCGATCATCACTGCATGGGCGCCGCAGCCCAGCGCTTTTACAATGTCTCCCGAATACTTGATGCCGCCGTCGGCAATCACGGGGATACCGCGTCTGGAGGCAATTTTGTAGGCGTCACGGATGGCGGATATCTGAGCCACTCCCACTCCCGCCACAATGCGCGTCGTGCAGATAGAACCTGGACCGACACCGACTTTCACGGCATCGACGCCTGCATCGATCAATGCCTGGGCTCCTTCGGATGTGGCTACATTACCTGCGATGAGCTCGCAGCCGGGGAAATTGGCCCGTGTTGATTTGATGGCATCGATCACACCCTTTGAATGACCGTGTGAGGTGTCGATGGCGATTACATCAACCCCTGCCGCCAAAAGCGCCTGGATGCGCTCTTCCCGGTCGATGATGCCGACGGCTGCGCCTACGCGCAGTCGCCCCAGGGAGTCTTTGCAGGCATTGGGGAATCGTTTGATCTTTTCGATGTCCTTGACGGTTATCAGTCCTTTGAGGCGATAGTCATCGTCAACAACCAGAAGTTTTTCAATACGGTGTTTGTGCAGGAGTTTTTTTGATTCTTCCAGGGAAATATTAGCTTTCACGGTGACGAGATTGTCTTTGGTCATCACGTTGGCGACAGGCTGATCCAGTTTTTCTTCAAAGCGTAAATCACGGTTGGTCAGAATACCGACCAGGCGGCCGTTCTTGACCACCGGCACGCCGGAAATGGAGTACTCATGCATCAGGGCCAGCGCGTCGCTTACCTTGCGCTCCGGCTCTATCGTGATGGGATCGACAATCATACCGCTTTCCGATTTCTTAACCCGGTCGACCTCGATGGCCTGTCTTTCAATACTCATATTGCGGTGAATGATACCCAGCCCACCTTCCTGCGCCATGCAGATTGCCGTTTGCGATTCCGTCACCGTGTCCATCGCTGCCGAAACAATCGGGATGTTCAGGCTGATATTTTTCGTCAATTGAGTGGCCGTGTTGACGTCGCGTGGCAAAACATCTGAAGCAGCCGGAACCAGGAGCAAATCGTCAAAAGTCAAAGACTCTCTCACCACATCATCGAGCATAAAAACCTCCCCCACTATTACTTGTCTGTTTGAATAAAATATTTATGTCCGTCAAGTTCGATAAAATAACGGTTTTCCTCTTCGTCAGGCTCGATTATCTCCGCCAGCTGGTAATAAGCTTTTCTGGTGAAACGAGCGTCGAATCTGCCACCTTTAATCGTGCAGTACATAATATTGTCGCGACCTACACGCAAGGAGTCCAGATCAAGCGGCTCCAGGGAATCATCACTCAAAAGAATCAGCACCTGGCCATCGCTTGAATGAACGGCCGTAACCACAAAAGCCGTATCTTCCACATCCAGATAGCAGATTTCCTGATTGAGTTCGATAAAATATTTTCCGCATTCATCTATCTTCAAGTGGTTGAAAAAGATACATAATATGTCTTTACGGAACATATGGGCGCCACGGTAGTACCAGATGCCTTCTTTATCTATTTTTATGTCACTGTCCATCATTTTTAGAAAGTCTTCCTGCTGTCGAGCAATATGGTTACCGGACCGTTATTGACAAGTTCAATGTCCATCATCTCCTGAAACCTGCCGGTGGCCAGTTTTTTTACTTTGGCGCTCGCAAGCGTTATAAAATGCTCGTAGAGACGGTTTGCAAGCACCGGCTCTGCCGCGCGTGTAAAGGAGGGTCTGCGCCCCTTGATACAATCCCCCAGGAGAGTAAATTGAGAAACGACCATCAATTCCCCGCCTGTGTCGAGTAAAGAGAGGTTCATTTTCCCATCTTTGTCTTCAAAAATACGCAGATTGATCGTCTTGTCCAGAATATATTCGGTATCTTTTTCTGAGTCACCCTCTTCCACTCCCAAAAGCACTAATAAACCATTATTAATAGCTGAATATAACTGAGAATTTATAGAGACAGAAGCCCGGTTGACCCGTTGAATCACAGCGCGCATGACAAATCCTGTAAATAAGTTCGCGTATGCTAGCAACAAATTTCTTAGGCTTCAAGTTCTTTTATCACCACGAAAACGTGGGATGCGCTCACCAGCTCCGTCTGCCCCGGGCAGCCCGGAAAGCGTATAATTACTGTTGTGAAGCAGCTGCTTCATCCAAAATTACTTTAAACATTTTGTGTTCCCTCAGGCAAATTTGCGCCTTACGAGTTCAGTCACGCGATAAAGCTTGACCGATAGTCAGTCAAAGCGTATAGTATTTGAGAATGTGCGGGAAATCCACAGGGGAAATACATCAGGAGGTTTTTTGAGGTGGCAAAATATCTTTACAATCAGGAGGCAATTGAGAATCTTAAGCTCAATGATACATCAGTGCTTGACCGTTTGGTTGATTTCGAGTCGGCGCGCGAGGCACACTTGAAAAAAGAAAGGGCCAAAAAAGACAAGCGGATGACAATTGCCGAAGCTGTGGCGACTTTCGTACAGGACGGAGACGTCATGACAGACGGTGGATTTTCATATGTCCGGACAGCTCACCAGGCATTCCATGAAATCATCCGGCAGGGCAAAAAGAACCTGCAAATGATCGGGGCGCCCAATACCAACCAGAGTTTCTTTATCACCTATGGTTTGGTCAAGTATTCACACAGCTCTTATACAGGGGCGGAAATGCGCGGAATCGATAAAGTATATGACCGTGCACTGAAAGCGGGAAAAATACAGATTCTTTCCGAATGGAGCCACGGAGGTGTTGCACAGGGGCTTAAAGCCGCCCAACTGGGTCTGGCCGGTGTTTTCAGCAAGCAGATGCTGGGAAGCGATTTGATACGCTACAATCCGTATCTGCGGATAGTTCAGCATCCCCTGAAGAAAGACAAAGATTCATGCGTATTTGTTCCGGCTCTGTATCCGGATGTGGCGATCATCCACTGCCACGCAGCAGACAAGTACGGTAATGCCTACATCTATGGGCCGGCCGTCAACGATCTGGCCACAGCTGCAGCGGCTCGCAAACTGATTATCACAGCTGAAGAAATCGTGCCCGAAAACGACATCCGCTACAACAAACAGGGGCAGATCATCCCGTTTTTTTATGTAGATGCCGTGGTTGAAATGCCATTCGGTGCGGTTCCCGGCAGCATGCCCGGCTGTTACTACTGGCCTCGTCAATGGTGGGAAAAATGTATGCGTTTCGGCGGGTCATCCGAAGAAAACAACAAGGCATTCTGCGATGAATGGATCATGGGTGTTAAGAATCAGTATGAGTTTATTGAAAAACTGGGAGGAGCCCGCTGGATCGCCGAGGCGCGCCGCCAGACGAGGGCGGCTGAAGGCGATAATGAAGATATTGATTTTTCCTATGAAGAATACACCCTGAAGCACGATTCCGGGATTTACTATTAGACAGGAGATTAAGCATGCAAGATTTGAACGCACCGGCCAATCCTCTGGAGAACTTGGCCTATATTATCGCGCAGCAGATTGAAGATCATTCCATTGTTTACATCGGCACCGGTATTCCCATGGTAGCAGGCATTCTGGCAAAAAAAACCCATGCACCCAACATTACTCTGGTATATGAATCAGGTGGACAGGATCCGATTGAGGGAGATATGCCCTGGTCGGTTGGTTGCCCCTTTACCTGGCGGAAATCACCCACCATTATGGAGATGTCCTATTCCTTTGCACAATGCTACAACGGATATGTGGATATCGGATTCCTGGGATTTGCACAGGTGGACATGTACGGAAATGTGAACACGCATATGATCGGCAGTGACTACCACCAGCCCAAGGTACGTATGACGGGCAGTGGCGGCAACAATGATCTTTCGTCTCTTACTGAAAAAATGGTTCTGGTGGGACTTCAGACACCTGACAAATTTCCCGAGAAGGTGGATTTCATTACCTCTGTCGGGTATTTAAGCGGCGGCGACTCACGAAAAGAGGCCGGACTTATCGGAAACGGCCCTGCGGCTGTCATCAGCCCCTGGGGAGTCTATGATTTCCATCCTGCAAGCAAACGTATGCGGATCAAATCACTTACTCCCGGTGTTACTTTCGATCTGGTCCAGCAACTCACAGGCTTTGAACTGTTGAAACCCGAGGGTGACATTCCCGAGACAAAACTGATTACACCCGAGGCCCTCGAGGTGGTTCGAACACAGGTTGATCCTCGCGGCGTTTTCACTTCAATGCCGCCTGCGTAAAGCATCCACCCTGAGAGAGAAATTGTTCGATTAGGATATTGCCCGGACACCTGATAGTTGACAAATTACTTCACAGTCCGGGCTTTCCTTGTCTTATGTTAACCTTGAAAATAAACATCGGTGTGCTAATAACTCGCACATGGGAAAAAATATCCTTCTCGTCAATCCCTGGATTCATGACTTTGCGGCGTATGATTTCTGGTTAAAGCCGATGGGGCTTTTGTATCTGGGAGGGCTTCTGCGCGCCAACAACCATCTGGTATCCTACATTGACTGCCTGGACCCTTACTCTCCGGAGATGACGCAAAAACACGGCAAATCACCAAAGCGTCACCCTTTCGGACACGGTCGTTTTTTCCGCACGATAATTGAAAAACCCGCCCAACTGGAGATGGTGCCGCGAAACTACTGCCGCTACGGGATTGACCCCGATATTTTCCGCAACCGCCTTTTGCAGCATGAAAAAACGGACCTGGTACTTGTGACTTCGATGATGACCTACTGGTACCCAGGTGTATTTGAGGCCATCAAAATCATTCGGGACATTATGCCGGGGGTTCCCATCCTATTGGGAGGGAAATACGCTACACTGTGTCACGATCATGCCCTTGCCTTTTCCGGAGCAGACTTTGTGATCCCGGGCCGCGGGGAGGCAAAACTTTTGCAGATCATTCAACACCTGTTTGGCGAAAAACCCTTACTCGTCCCGGACGAAAACGATCTCGACTCTGTGCCCTACCCCGCTTTTGACCTTATCGCCACACTCGATCAGGTCCCCGTCACAACTTCTTTGGGTTGCCCCTACCGCTGCAGTTATTGCGTATCGCATTTGCTGCAACGAAAGTTTCTGAAGCGAAATCCCCATGCCGTGGCTGACGAAATCGAATATTGGCACAACCATTTTGGAGTGACTGATTTCAGTTTTTACGATGACGCCCTTCTGGTGGACGCATCCGATATGATCATCCCTCTTCTTTCAGAAATCAAGAAACGGGGCCTTCGGTGCCGCTTTCACTGTCCCAACGGCCTGCACTTGAGAGAGATCGACGCGAATATAAGCAGATTGCTCTATGAGTCGGGCTTTAAGACCATCCGCTTCGGTTTCGAGACGTCTGACTTCCGTCTGCAAAGACAAACAGGCGGGAAAGTGCGAAACGAAGAACTCCGGCGTGCAGTGGCGGCACTCAAAAGCGCCGGCTATCGCACAGAAGATATCGGTATATATCTTTTGTGCGGGATTCCCGGCCAAAAAACAGCCGAGGTTGTACAAACCGTTGATTTTGTACTGGAATGCGGAGCAAAACCCGTATTGACGGAATATTCACCCATTCCCGGAACAAAAATGTGGGATGCGGCACTGGCCTGTTCGTCATTTGACATTC
>CAYWRV010000018.1:0-18616 GCA_964460865.1 uncultured Smithella sp.
TCATGCAGGCTAAAATGTTCAAGGAAGAGATCGGAGTGACCGGCATTGTGCTCACCAAGCTCGACGGCACCTCGAAAGGCGGCGTCGTCGTGCGTATCGCCGGTGAGCTGGGGCTTCCCGTTCGCTATATCGGCGTAGGCGAAGGGCTCGACGACCTGCGTCAATTCAACAGCAGGGATTTCGCCGCCGCCGTGCTCGGATAGCCGGGACCTTATGAAGATTGTGGCATAATGGATAAAATATTCGCCATCGGAGACATACACGGCTGCTTAAATAAACTTGAGCGGCTCATGCGCGAAATTCCGGCGGATCCGGGAAAGGACACGCTGGTTTTTGTCGGAGACTATATAGACCGCTCCGTCGGCAGCAAGGATGTCGTGGACTTCATATTGAGCCTCAAGAATACATACCGTAACCTTGTCTGCCTGTGCGGCAACCATGAATCGATGCTGCTTCACTATCTGGAAAGAGTTGACGAGGAAATGTATCTGGCCAACGGAGGCCGTTTGACGCTGAAAGCCTATGGAATCTCCCGCTTCGACGGGCCCCGCACCAGAAAAGCCAAAATCCCAGCCGCCCACCGGCGTTTTTTTGAATCCCTTCTGCCTTACTACGAAACGGATGACTTCATTTTCGTCCACGCCGGCCTGATGCCCGGCGTGCCGCTGGCCGAACAGGACATGGATGACATGCAGTGGATACGTTATGAATTTATCGATTCAGGATATGACTTCGGAAAGCGGGTTATTTTCGGCCACACACATTTTCCGGAACCCCTGATTCATCCGAACAAAATCGGTATCGATACGGGCGCGGTTTATGGCGGCAAGCTCACCTGTGTGGAATTACCTGCCGTCAGATTTTATTCGGTGTAGGGCGGATGACAATTCTCGAGTGCGTACCGAATTTCAGCGAAGGCCGTGACCCCGAAAAACTCGACGCGATCGCCCGCGTTCTTAAGAACGCCCCGGGCGTGACGTTGGCGGACTACAGCGGAGATACGGACCATAACCGAAGCGTCTTCACGATACTGGGCCCGCCGCAGGACCTTATCGAAGCTATGCTCGCTGCGGCAGGCAAAGCCCTTGAACTGATCGACATGCGCAACCAGTCAGGCGTTCATCCTCGGGTCGGAGCACTGGATGTTGTCCCCTTCATACCGCTTGGCGGGGCGGGAAAGGAAGACGCAGTCGCAGCCGCGCACCAGTTCGGCCGCAGACTCAACCGCCGATACGGGGTGCCGGTTTATTTTTACGGCTGGGCCGCCCATGCCGGCAGGCCGCAGGAACTGGCGGATGTACGGCGCGGCGGCTATGAGGGGCTGGCACAGAAGATGAAACGTCCGGAAGGCAGGCCCGATGAGGGGGAGCCGTCGTTCGATCCGCGAAGCGGTGCCACGCTTGTCGGTGCGCGCGGGCCGCTGGTCGCCTACAACATCAACATCGATACGGGCGATTTGTCAGTGGCAAAACAAATTGCCGCACAGATTCGCGAAGCCAACGGCGGAATGAAAAATGTTCGGGCCATCGGACTATGGCTGGCAAGCCGGAAGATCGCTCAAGTTTCCATGAACCTGACCAATGCAAATGAAACACCGATTAAAGCAGTTTACGATGAAGTGCAACGGGCAGCCACGGCACACGGCGCCGGCATACTGGAGTCGGAACTGATCGGTCTGGCGCCCCGGAGCGCATTTGCGGGAACCGAGCTGAAAAACCTGAAACTCGTGAATTTTAGCGAGGACAAAATACTGGAGAACCACATACATTAACTTATCCATGACCGAAGTGCCGCGACATTGACACTAAATGCAAACAATGCTAGATGACCACATTTCGCGTGCCTGCAAGGAAGGCCCCAAGCCCCTGTAGCTCAGCAGGATAGAGCAACGGATTCCTAATCCGTGTGCCGCGTGTTCGAATCACGCCAGGGGCACCATTGAAATATCAAGCACGATGCTTATCATCATATTGGTCGCAGTGACCAACTTCTCAAAATAGCTCAAAATCGGTCAAACTGTGCTATTTTTGTGCTAAAAAATAGCACAAAAAATCAGGATATTTCGCATAATCGTCGAAGTCCCTTTTTCTATTGGTGCGCCAGGCAGGGTGCCCCCACTTGGCAGTGGAAGTCTGCTACTCGCCCGGCAAGGGTAAGAGTCAGCTAAACGGTAAGAGTGTCGCGGGTAGCTGCGAATCTGGAGGAAGAGGAATGAAAACGCCGGTTGCGATGTCGCACCTCCGGTGGTGTGAGAGGGAGGACGGGGCAACCCGTCCTCCCTACTCGATTTTGCATTTACCGGATTTGCGGCGGGGGTTTGTAAAACTATTAAGAAGCAGGATTTTAGATCTTTTCCACAGCCTTTACCGGCGTTTATTTATTCTTTTGTTTAATCGCTTAAGGCGCCCGGCAAGTGATTGCTCTTCCTTCTGAGAAAAAACTCCACCCGAGGCGAGGGCCGCCTCTACGATCTCTCGCGCACGGTTGTAATCTTTTCGGTGATGCTCCAGATATTTGGTCAGTTCCGTAACATGGTAAAAACCGGCCGGGTCCTGCCGGCACATCTTCTCCCATATTTGTGCCGCCTTATCGATGTTGCCTGTCCGCTTGTAAAGTTCGGCAAGTTTTCCCGGCGAGCGCGGCGACACTTCCGCACGGAGATCATCGGGCAGGGCATCCACAATTTTCATTGCCGTGTCTTTTTGCGCCCTGTCCAGGCAAAGGCTTGCCGCTGCCAGATAATCATCAGTGTGCGCGCATCGCTCAATCGTCCCCGCGGTGACAATTTCAACCAGATGCGCGGTCAGTGTCGCCATGGAGATTACGTCCAGCCGGTTGTGTTCAAAGATTCCTGGCAGAAGATAGGGATTACGCTGTCTCAACCAGTCAAAATAGCGCCGGGGTATTTCACTTCCGGGGACGTCATCGTCGCGAATCACACCCAGAATCTGCTCTTCGAGTGTCGCCAGTCTGCAGTTCTCCAGGCGATGTCCCAGAAGGCGCCGTGACGGGTGCAAAAGATCCAGATGCGGCAGCCATGACAGGTCGCCCTCCAGACGGTTTAAAATGAATCTGGTTGCCAGTAAATTCACATCAAACGCCTTGCCGTTGAAGGTGACAAGAAATTTTTTTCGGGCGGCTATCTGTTTGAGGTGTGCCAGAAGAGCCTTCTCCTCGCTGAAATCGCGCGCGAGGAGTTGATGAAGATGGAATGCCTGATTTTCAAACCAGCCCAGGCCGACCAGAAAAGGCATCGTACCACTGCCGCCGGTTAAACCGGTGGTTTCAGTATCAAGAAAAAGAGCATCGGACGGACGATGACGGCCGATGGCCGGCTCGTTGGCGAGCATGCCGGCCGCTGCCATGTCGAAATCGAGTGCTTCAAACAAGTTGCGGTGGCCGTGGCGGCTTGATCCGGGCAGCACGCGGCTGGCGAGGAAAAATCGGCCGTGCTCGTTTTCAACTTCAACACCATCGACGAGCTCGGCCAGCCTCCGGTTAGCCACAGGCAGCTTTTCCTTCAAAGCGGCGCTGCTTTTTACTTTGGTTTTTAAAGTAACGGCTTCTATCTTCAAGCGCAGCGCGGCGAGCCGTTCCTGTTTTTCGTCGGGCACTGAACGCGCCGCGAGCGGTTCAGCTTTTTTTTCGGCTCCCGTTTCGCCGGTCAGGCGTTTTAATTTATCGATGGTGCTCATTCTAAAAACAGTTTTTTACAATTTTCCGTGCAAAACAAGCTTTATTATTTTCGGCACTGTCTTTTTTGCGGTTTTGCCCATTTCCAGGGTCGGGCCGACGCACGAGGGGCAGCCCCACGCGCAGGGACACTTTGCAATCAGGCCATCGGCCGCGGCCAGCAGATTGGGGTGTTCATTGTAGAGCAGTTGCGAAAAACCGATGCCGCCGGGATAGGAATCGAAAATGAAAATAGTAGGGTCGAATTCATCAATACGTATCCCCGTCGCCGCCTGCTGTCGGGCGTCGGCAAAAGACGTAATGACACGTCCGCCCCGGTCATGGCTTACAAACCACTGGCCGGACTTATCGCCCAGCGCCCGGTCGATATCATGCGTATCGGCCATCAGAAACATGGCTGCCAGGTGCTGGAGCGTATAGGCAAGCGCCGAGAGACCGTCGATCAATTCCGCCGGCGTGCAATCGAGCCTCGCCAGGCGGTCGCGGGGGATGGTAAACCAGTAGGCGGTGGTGTGCATGTCCTTCTGTGGTAAATTGACATCACCGTAGCCCAGGTTCTCGCCGGTGTAGAACTTTATCTTTTTGAAGCCCACCACCTTGCGCGCCACCTGCACCTCGCCGTGCTCGACAATCGCTCCGTCAGTGCCGAGGCTTTCAAACGAGTCAATCACACGCACATTTGTGTAGGTCATGGCGTCCGTGTAGTAATCGGTATCGACCCTTCTGACGTAGGCTTTTTTACGTTCCAGATCCAGTTTGTCCACGTGGTACTGCTCCGAGGCCAGCAGATAGATAGCCTCGTCATGCACCGCTGTGAAGGCGCTGTCCCAGTCCACCTCGGCGATGACCTTATGATTGGCCTTATCTGTGGTATCGACCACCACGACATTTTCGGGATTAATGGCGCGCAGGCTGACTTCATCGGCGGGATAACTCTCCGCCGTCCAGTGCCAGCGGCCGAGTACGTGGTGGAGCACACCCTTTTCTTCCAGGTAGAGAAGGAAATCTTCGAGATTTTCAGAGCCGAATATTTCACCTTTTTCAAACGGCAGCTCGAAGGCCGCGCTTTTGATATGGTGCAGAAGGATAAGGAGGTTGTCGGGATTGATGCGGCAATGCTCCGGTGAGCGCTCGAAGAAATAATCCGGATTTTCCATGATGAACTGATCCAGCGGATTGCTCCGGCCGATGAGAATCGCCAGCGAATGGCCCGATCTGCGGCCCGCCCGCCCCGCCTGCTGCCAGGTGCTGGCGATCGAGCCGGGGTAGCCCGCCATGATGCAGGCCTCCAGATTGCCGATATCAATGCCAAGCTCCAGCGCGTTGGTGCTGATGACCCCCATCACTTCGCGTGAGCGAAGCCCGCTTTCAATTTCACGCCGCAAATTCGGCAGGTAGCCGCCGCGATAGCCGGTGACGAAATGGTCATCGATCGGTTTGGATTTTGTAAATTTATCCTTTAGGTATTTTGTCAGCACTTCTACATTCAGCCTGCTGGTGGTAAAGACGATCGTCTGAATATGGTTGTCGATAAGATCCGCCGCGATTTTGCGCGCCGGTGTCATGGCGCTTTGGCGGATGCCCAGCTCCCGGTTCACAATAGGTGGATTATAAAGAATAAAGGTTTTGGCTGCGGCGGGGGCGCCGCTTTTGTCCAGAAGCGCCACCGGCCGCCCCAGAATCTTTTCGGCATGCTCTCTGGGATTGGCCACCGTCGCCGAGCAGCAGACAAAGACGGGATTAGCCCCGTAGAAGCGGCAGATGCGTACCAGCCGCCGGATGACGTTGGCAAAATGCGACCCGAAAATGCCGCGATAAACATGCAGCTCATCAATCACGACGTACCGGAGGTTCGCGAATAGCTTTTGCCACTTAGTGTGGTGCGGTAAAATGCCAGCATGGAGCATATCCGGATTGGTGACGACAATGTGCCCCTGCCGGCGGATCGCCTGGCGCGCATCGTCAGGCGTGTCGCCGTCGTAGGTGAAAGTCTTGATATCGGCTCGCAGTTCCGTAATAAGCTCGTGTACCTCGTGCATCTGATCCTGCGCCAGAGCCTTGGTGGGAAATATGTAAAGAGCTCGTGTCTGCGGCTCATCGAGAATTCTTTCCAGCACCGGCAGATTATAGCAAAGAGTCTTCCCACTGGCGGTGGGTGTCACCAGCACCACATCCTGTCCGTTGCGGACAAAGCGCACCGCCTGTGCCTGGTGCCTGTAGAGGCGCTCCATGCCGCGCCGGGCAAGAACATCGCGGAGCCTTTTATTTACCCAGGAGGGGTATTCTTCGAAATCGCCACTTTGAGGGGGGATCTCCACCACCGCGGCCGCGTTGGCATTAAAGCTCTTGTTCTTTTTGATTCGCGCGATCCATTCTTCAAGTGTCAGTCTGGCCATAATCCGTTTTCCCATCCGTGCCGCGCATTATAAATAAAATTGCAAATATCACAACAGCGAATCACTCCCGCCGGCACAGGACAAGAAGGGTGCGCTTCGCGTATTTATTGCCGTTCATGGTGAGCCTGTCGAACCAGAACGGCATTTCATCAAAACTCCACTCATCCCCTTCGACAGGCTCAGGGCAGGCTTCGACAGGCCCCGCTCACACTTCGACAAGCTCAGTGCGAGCGGGGTTTTTTTATACGTTGCCGTTGGCCGCGAACCATTGGCTATCCCCCATCCACCAGCCACTATTCATTTAACCCGCCAACCCTTTAATCCTCTAAACTTCTAATCATCTAATCTGCTAACACTCCACCCCCGGCCCGCTAAAGCAGGCCACCCCCACCAGCGGGGGAGACGAAGTGGTGCGCTTCGCGTATTTATTGCCGTTCATGGTGAGCTCTTCACTGACCGCTCGTGCTGAGCTTGTCGAAGCATCCTTTATCCACCATCCACCGTCCCCAATAAATTGAAGTTGCAAAAAAACACGCCGGTAGGCTATCAATGGCCAAGCCGCCGCTGAAATGATAAGCCGCGGCCACTTCACATAAGGGAGAAACAAAATGACGCTTTTTACAATCGACCACACAAAATGTAAAAAAGATGGAATTTGCGCCGCCGAATGTCCGTCTCAAATTATCATCCAGAAGGACAAAAAATCGTTTCCCGAGCTTGCCGCCGGAGGTGATGTATATTGCATTAACTGCGGACATTGCGTGGCGGTCTGTCCGCACGGGGCATTCATCCTCAATACCATGCCGCCTGAGGCCTGCGTAACACTTGACCAAAATCTTCTGCCGGATGCCCCCTCCCTGAAGCATCTTCTACAGGCCAGACGCTCTGTGCGTTCCTACAAGAATAAAACAGTTTCCCGCAAGCTTATCTCAGAGCTTATCGAGGCGGCAAGCTACGCTCCGACGGCCAGCAATAAGCAGCAGGTGCACTGGATAGTTTTTCAGGACCCGGCCGAGGTTCAAAAACTCGCCGCCATGGTCATCGATTTTATGAAGCAGATGCTTCCACTGGTGCCGGACGATGCGGCCGACCGGTACAGGCGTATCATCAGCGTCTGGGACTCAGGCGTGGATCGGATAATGCGCGGCGCGCCGCATCTGGTCGTAGCGCACAGCCCGTCTGACACGTCCTTTCCCGAGGCGGATTGCGCCCATGCCCTGGCCTATCTGGAGCTCTACGCATTTGCCGGAGGGCTTGGCACCTGCTGGGCAGGCTATTTTACTGCGGCTGCCAACGCCCACGATCCGCTTATCAGGCTGCTTGACCTGCCGATGGGGCATCGCTGCTACGGAGCGGTCATGCTGGGTTATCCACGCTACAAGTACCGGCGCATTCCGGCCAGAGACACACTTAAGCTGAACTTCAGATGAACGGGAGCCATAAATTATAAAACCTGCTGGGAGTTTCCGGGAGGACGCCCGCCTTCAAAGAGGCGCGGCGGGCGGACCTCACCAAGCCGTCATTTGTAGCCGATCCCGGCGGTGAGTTTTGTTTTTCCGGCGACAAACGTGCCGCTGCCGCGGGCGATTTCGTTGTCGTCCTCATCGTATAAAACCGCCTCGGCAAAGTACTGTGTCCTTGTGGTATTGGTGACCCGGCCCGCAGCGCGGATGACACCCTTATTCACCGGCCGTATAAAGTACACGTTGAAGCTCACCGTCAGGACAAACGTGTCTGTGACCAGAGAGTTTACGGCAAACCAGGCTGCGTTATCCAGCGCCATGAAATATATCGCGCCGTGCATCGCCTCGGCGGCGTGAAAAAGCTGGCGTGCCACCGGCACTGTGACTTCGGCTTTCCCTTTTTCTATTTTGATGCGCGCTCCGGTCAGCCTGGCGATGGGCGCTCCGTGCAGCATGTTTTCCAGCTTCCGGTAATGGCTTTCCATGGTCATTTGCACCTCCCGGTAAGATCTCAAGTCTTCCTACCTTTTTTAGTGGAGGCTGTAAAGCGGCAGATGGTGGCCCGGTCAGTCTCACAAGCAACGGCTTGACCCGGAGCGTTTTCGCGCAGGAGGCGCCGGCGAGTACACATGGACCGGTATGCAGATGCAGCTTAGAAAAAATAATGTATCTGGCAGCGCGCGAACCCATCAGAGACGGATGAAACTTTCGTTGACGATTGGTTCTGCTTTGGTTATGGTGCCAGGCGTTGCCTGCGCGCATGACAAGTAACAAGCAAGGTGTTCATTTAAGGTGTTCATCAAATGCCACGCAAAGAAGGGAGGAGCGAGCCGTGCAAAAACAAACCTTAAACATTCCCGCAACTGTGTCCGCATCGGAATTCATCATTAAAGTTCTCCAGATCCTGCCACGTCTGCCGTCGATGGTTTTCAATCTCGTCAAGGGACTAAAGAGCATCGGGGGGAACACCCCCAATTCGTGGGGGCTGGAGCTTGAGCGCATTGCCGGGCTTTATCCGGACAATCCGGCTGTTAAATCTCCGGACGGCTCTTTCACTTACCGCGAGCTCAATGAAAGAGCCAACCAGTATGCCCATTACCTGATTGCCAAAGGCGTGAGCCGCGGCGACGTGGTCACACTTTGTTTTGAAAACCGTCCCGACCTGCTGGCCGCCTATTGCGGCTGTTCCAAAGTCGGAGCGATCGCCTCGCTCATCAATACGAATCAACGCGGGGATTCCCTGGCGCACAGCTTCAATCTCAACAGAGGGAAGGTGGTCATTATCGGCGAGGAGTGCTGTGATTTCTTCAACGAAGCCCGCTCCGGCATCGACATTTCTCAGTCCAAGGTTGTCATGGTACAAGACACCGGAAAACTCGAAACGCCGGGCCTTGTGGACATCACCGCCGAGCTCGAACGCCAAAGCAGGAACAATCCATCTACTACAAAAGGCGTAACCTTGAAAGACACCATGGCCTATGTTTACACCTCCGGCACGACCGGCGGACTGCCCAAGGCCGCGGTGATCATCAACAAGCGGGCCCTCTCGGCAATGTTCTGGTTCGGGAAATTCGTCATGCCGGTGAAGCCGATGGACACGATCTACATTCCCCTGCCTTTTTTCCACACCAACGCGATCACCGTAGGCTGGCCGCCCGCCCTGTATAACGGAGCGGCCGTGGCGCTGCGCCGAAAATTCAGCGCCAGTAAATTTCTCGAGGACGTGCGCGCCTTTAGCGCGACCCATTTTATATATGTGGGCGAGGTGTGCCGCTATTTGATGGCCACTCCGGAGCGCCCCGACGACCGTCAGACAACCCTCAAATACATCTGCGGCAACGGCCTGCGGCCCGACATCTGGATGCCGTTTAAAAAACGCTTCGGTATCAAGAAAATCTACGAGTTTTACGGAGCGGCTGAAGGAGTGGGCGTTTTTACCAACTTTCTGAATATCAACTACAGCGTGGGTACCAGCGTCACACCTTTTGCGATGGTGGAATACGATACGGAAAATGATGCGCCGGTAAGAGACGGGCGCGGGTTTATGAAAAAGGTCGGCAAAGGCAAGGCAGGCTTGCTGATTATGGAAATATCCGAAAAAACGCCTTTTGCCGGTTATTCGGACAAGAAAAAAACGCAGGAAAAAATCTTCCGCGATGTTTTCAAAAAAGGCGATATGTGGTTCAACACAGGCGACATGCTCAAAAACATGGGTTTCGGTCACGCGCAGTTTGCCGACCGCCTCGGAGACACCTTCCGCTGGAAGGGTGAGAATGTCGCCACGCAGGAAGTGGAAAAAGCCATTGACACCTATCCCGGCGTTTCATCATCGGCGGTTTACGGCATCACCATGCCGGGCGCCGACGGCAAGGCTGGCATGGCGGCCATCGTTCTTGACGAAGGTAAGGAACCTTTTGAACTCGATGGCCTGGCGCCTCATTTAAGAAAGGTTCTGCCCAAATACGCCGTGCCCCTGTTTGTTCGTTTTGTTCCGGATTTTGAATGGACGGCGACGCATAAGATCAAAAAAACAAATCTTAAAAACGAGGGATACGACCCGGCTTTGGTAACGGAGGGTCTTTATGTCCTCCTGCCGGACGGCGACAAATACGAAAAGTTGAATCAGGAGATTTACGCCGATATCATGGCCGGCAAGTACAGGTTCTAGTTGTTATAAGGCCGCGAGCTCAATCGGGCGATATGCACAAGCGGGCACAGGGCGATGAATAAGGATTGAAGGAAAAAGAAAAAATGAAAGCGACAGATACAGACAGGCTGGTGGGGCGCCTCAGAGCCGGAGGGCACCTCACCATGACAGAGTACGAATCGAAAAAACTGCTCCGGAACTACGGTGTGCCGGTTGCAGCAAGCAAGGTAGTGACCAGCGCGGCAGAAGCGGTTTCCACCGCTAAAAAAATCGGCTTCCCGGTGGTCGTGAAGGGCCACGGCGCGAAGCTTGCCCATAAAACGGAGCGCGGACTTGTCAAAATCAATCTGACATCGGCAAAGGAGGTGCGTGAGGCATTTCACGCCATCACCGCCGCGGCCGGCCCTGACGGCGAGGGCTGCCTTATGGCTCCTTTTATACGAGGCAACAGGGAGTTTGTCGCCGGTCTCGTTAGTGACCCTCAATTCGGTCCGGTGGTCATGTTCGGCCTGGGGGGAATTTTTACCGAAGTGCTGGCCGATACTACTTTCAGAATCGCACCCTTTGACGAGGGCGAGGCCCACCGAATGTTAAACGAAATATCATCTGCCAAGCTCCTGGGGGATTTTCGCGGTGAGAAGCCCGCTGATACGGGTACTATTGCCAAAATACTTACCGGTCTGGCGCGCCTGGGCACTCAACATCCGGAGATTGCCGAGGTGGATATAAACCCGCTGATTGTCACCCCCGACGGGCAGGTGGTTGCAGTTGACGCGCTGGTTGTTTTAGGGACTCCTGATTCTCAAGAAGTCGGTTCGCACTCTCATATAAAACAAAAGAAAAAACCGGCCCGGATACGCGCCGCTCTGGATGTGATGGCAAATGCCCGATCCGTCGCAGTTGTCGGAGCGACCACACCAGGCCTCGGCGGGTTTGCCGGAATGTTCGGCTGCATGAGAAATTTCGGCTACCGGGGCAGGCTCTATCCGGTGAACCCGAGGCTTACTGAAATTGATGGCCTCAAGGCCTATCCGGATCTGGCGGCCCTGCCGGAAAAAGTCGATCTGGTGATCATCTCCGTGCCCGGCCCTTTGGTGCCGGACATTTTGAGGCAATGCGCGGCGACGGGCAACAAAAATATCCACATCTTCAGCTCCGGTTTCAAGGAAACGGGCGAGGATGAGGGAGTGCGCCTGCAGGAAGAAATGGAACAAATCGCCCTTGCAAACGATCTCAATGTAGTCGGCCCCAACTGCATGGGTTTTTACGTGCCGGAAAACAGACTCCTTACCTGGGAGGCGGCGCCAAAGCAAAGCGGGGCGGTATCACTGATTAGCCAAAGCGGCGGCAACGCGCAGGACTTCTCGAATTACCTTGCCGATAAATATCGGATTTACATAAATAAATCAATCAGCTATGGAAATGCCCTCACGCTTGACAGCACCGATTTCCTCGATTACCTGGGACGCGATAAAAAAACCGGCCTGATCACCATGTATCTGGAGGGAGTGAAGGATGGGCCTCTCCTTGTAGATTTGACGACGAAAATCAACCGGCGAAAGCCGGTCATCATCTATAAAAGCGGTCTTACCGAATCAGGGGCGAGGGCCGTGTCCTCCCATACGGGCTCGCTTGCCGGGGCGGTTAAAATCTGGGAGGCGTTTTTCCGGCAGACCGGTGCAACGCAAGTCGGGTCGCTTGAAGAAATGGCGGATGTCGTACAGGCATTTCACCGTCTGGGGCGGGTCGGAGGGCACAGAACCACGGTGCTGGGGTTCGGGGGCGGCATCGGTGTCTCCGTCGCGGACAGCTGCGCCGCGGCGGGTCTTGAGCTTCCCTCTCTATCAGAGAAGCTTACAAAAAAACTAAGAAAGCTCATACCGCCGGCGGGCGCGATGATCCGCAACCCGATCGACGCGGCCATCGCTTTTGCCCATCTGCCCATATTGAGCGAAGTTCTGGACCTGATTGCCTCAAGCGGCGAGATCGACAACTTTGTCGTCTCCGTGCCTTTCGACTGGCTCTACAACAAGGCGCCCGACGGTGGCTACTATGAAACAATCGCCTCTTACCTGACCGGCGAGGCGCGAAAATATCTCCGCGGCAAACCCATGCTGGTCGTGTGGCGTCAATACGAGGCAAACGATAAAATCAGACGGTGGATACCGGTTTTTCAAAACACTTTGATGGACGCCGGAATTGCCGTTTACGAGGGGTTGCCCAGAGCTGTTTCCGCACTTGCCAAAGTCGCCGATTATTATAAATTTCACAAAGATAGGCGATAAGCCCCCCTCGCGCCACAGCCTTTGTCCGGATGGGGCACAAATTTGTCCTTTTCCCGATTATTTGGTTGACTTTCAGTCACGATTTGAATTATAGTCACTTTACTGTAGTCCTCGGCCATTGTCACTGAGCCTCCTAAGATGTGTGCATAACGGAGAACACCTGGGCATACGGACGATTTAATCGTTTGAAATAACAATTCACAAAGAAGGGAGTTCATTATGGGCAATTTATTGGTCAACATGCGCGATCAGCAGTTTGTTCTTTTTGAGCAATTGAACCTGGAGAAGATCTTCGCCTCAGAAAAGTACGGGGACTACACGAAAGAAGACATCAAAATGATCATTGACGAGGCGGAAAAAATGGCCGTCAATGAAATTTTCCCCACACTCAAAGAGGGAGAAGTAGGTTGCGAGCTTAAAGACGGCCAGGTGCACGTCCCCAAGTGCTTTCATGAGCCGTGGAAGAAATTCACGGAGGCCGGTTGGATCAGCCCGATGGATTCACCGGATGTAGGCGGCCAGGGCCTTCCGCACACGGCGGGCTGGGCTATCCAGGAGCTGATGGCTTCGGCCAACTACGCTTTCGGCATGTACGGAGGCCTCACGCACGGCGCGGCCAACATGATCAACCACTACGGCACGGAAGAACAGAAAAACAAATACATGTACAAAATGTTCACCGGTGAATGGGCGGGCACCATGTGCCTGACCGAGCCGGGCGCCGGCTCCGATGTAGGCGCGCTGAAAACCACGGCCAAACGTCTGCCCGACGGCAAGTTCCTGATTACCGGCACCAAAATCTTCATTTCAGCAGGCGACCATAACCTGACCCCCAACATCGTCCACCCCGTGCTGGCGCGCATTGAAGGAGACCCGGCGGGTACCAGAGGCATCTCCATTTTCATCGTCCCCAAATACCGCGTCAACGATGACGGCTCGCTGGGAGAATTCAACGACATCAAAACAGGCGGCATTGAGCATAAGATGGGCATCAAGGGAAACGCCACCTGTACGCTGAATTTCGGTGAAGACGGAAAATGTATCGGCGAGCTTCTCGGTCCGGAGCGGGCCGGCATGAGAATCATGTTCATGATGATGAACGAGGCGCGACTGGGTATCGGCTATCAGGGGCTTTGCCTGGCCTCCGCCAGCTTCCAGCATGCCGTCTCCTACGCCAAAGAGAGGGTGCAGGGCATTCCTGTCTGGGAGATGCAAAACAAAGCCGCCAAAGCGGTCACCATCATCAACCATCCCGACATCCGCCGAAAACTGATGTGGATGAAATCCCTCATCGAAGGCATGCGCTCCATGAGCTATTTCTGCTCCTACTGCATGGACATGAGCGCGATTTCCCAGACGGAAGAAGAAAAAGCCAACTGGGAGGGTTACATTGAACTGCTCACCCCGATCATCAAGGCCTACAACTCCGATAAGGGATTTTTAATCTGTTCGATGGCGCTGGACGTTTACGGCGGCTACGGTTACTGTTCGGAATACCCGGTTGAGCAGATTCTGCGTGACGAGAAGATCGCCTGCATTTATGAGGGCACCAATGGCATTCAGGCGCTCGACCTGGTCGGCCACAAACTCGGCCAGCGCAAAGGCGCCAACGTCATGAACATGATCGGCATGATCCAGCAGGGCATTGCCAAGGCCAAAGAAAACCCGGATTTTGCCGTGTCGGCCGCCACACTCGAGGAGGCCAACAACGCGCTGGCGGATCTGGCCATGTTCTTTGCCGGGGCGGCCAAAGGCGGTGATTTCCTGGCGCCGATCTACAACGCCGGTAAATTTCTGGAGCTTTTCGGCGATGTGATTGTGGGGCATTTCCTGCTCGACGGAGCCTTGATTGCCCAGAAAAAATTAAACGCCATGTACGAAGAAAAAGGACTGGTCACCATCGGCAAGCAAAAAGGCTTCCAGAGGGAAGACCAGGAAGCCGCCTTCTATGCGGGGCGTGTCGCTTCGGCGAAGTTCTTCATCAATGACTCGGTGACCACCGTGAAAGCCCGCTGTGAAGCCATCAAGGCCGGCGACAAGAGTGCACTGGAGCTTGTTGACCTGGGCTGGACAATCTAGAAGATCACCCGAAACATCAGTTACAGACTTTTTAACACAAGCGGCCGTCCGGAGTACCGGACGGCCGCTTTCTGTTAATGAGGGGAGAGGGGCTAAATCAGAGCCTGTCTCACTCGCCGGCGGGGGACAAGAAGGATGCGCTTCGCGTACTCATTGCCGTTCGTGCCGAGCTCTTCACTGACCGTTCGTGCTCGGCCTGTCGAAGCATGAACGGGCGACCAAGAGCGACGAGCCGCGAACTACATGCTATTTGCTTCTTACCAACCTCAACACGTGACCAACTAGCCAGCCCGAATCAAAGCTCCACGCCGTGAAGCGGGTCGCTATTAATTTTATGCCTCATCAAGGTGGCGGGCAGCAGCATTCAGCAATCTGGCCAATGCGGCCCGCTCGGTTGCGGGAAGCGCGCGCAACCTCTTAAAGCTTGTGTCGGCTTCGTCTAAAATTGCTTTCAGCTCGCCCAGAAGCTGGTCGGGCTCATCGGCCGGTGCTGCTGCCGGCCTTGCTTTTTCAAACTCTGCCGCCTCCCCCAGAACAATTTCTTCCAGATACTCAGGCGACACCACATCGAGGTCGAATCTTTCGCGGATGAGCCCCGCCAGATGGTCCTGCGCCGATTGCTCGCCGTGCACTAAAAACACCTGCCGCCGGCCCTCTTGAAAATTTTCCAGCCACTCCAGAAGCTGGTCCCGGCCCGCATGGGCGGAAAAACCATTGATGGTGAAGACTTTTGCCGCCACGGCGACGCTGTCGTTGAAGATGCGGATTTTTTTCGCTCCATCGACTATTTTCCGGCCCGGTGTGCCCTCGGCCTGAAATCCCACGAAAACAATTGCCGCGCCCTGCCGCCACAGATTGTGACGCAGATGGTGCCTGATACGGCCGGCATTGGCCATGCCGCTGCCGGAAATGACGATTGCCGGTTCCCTTGTTTCATTGATGCGAATGGAATCTTCGGTGGAAACGGACATTTTCAGATTAGGAAGCCTAAGCGGGTCCCGGCCTTTTTTAATCAGCTCCTGCGTCTGGGCGTCAAGGTAGGCGTGGTAGCGCCGGAAAATTTCCGTGGCTTTGATCGCAAGCGGGCTGTCCAGATAAACAGGCATATCGGCGGGAAGCCTGCCGCTGTTCAGCAGAAGGCACAGTGAATAAAGAATCTCCTGTGTCCGCTCCACGGCGAAAGCGGGAATGATCACCTTTTCCCCGTTTTGATAGCTGTAGGTTATCGCTTCGGCCAGTTCGTCGAGGCTTTCCTTTTCGCCTTTGTGGTTGCGGTTGCCGTAGGTTGATTCCATTAACAGGAAATCCGCCTCGCTAACCAGGCTCGGGTCTTTCATCAAAAGCTGGTCGGGCCGTCCGATGTCGCCGGAAAAAACCAGTTTTCTGGTTATGCCTTTTTCTTCGATAAACAACTCCACCATGGCCGAGCCCAGAATATGCCCCGCGTCGATGAGTCTTGCGCTTACGCCGGGCGCGGGACTGAAAGGTTCCTGGTAGGAGCGGGTTTTAATGAGCGGGAAGACTGCCTCCGCGTCCGCGGACGTGTAGAGGGGGGTTTGATCCGCGGGCCGCCCTGCGCGCTGGAGCCTCCTGTTTTTTGCGGTCGTGTCAATCTGTTGAACGTGCGCGGAATCCAGAAGCAGAATTTTAACAAGTTCACGAGTCGGCTCGGTCGCATAAATCGGCCCGCGAAAGCCGCTCTTCACAATAAGCGGCAAAAGGCCGGAGTGGTCGATGTGGGCGTGCGTGATAATGATAAAGTCGATGGCGGCAGGATCATAGGGGGACACATCACGGTTGCGGGCCTCGATTCGCTCCGGCCCCTGGTGCATGCCGCAGTCGATGGCAAAGCGTGTCTGGTCTGTCTGGATGATATAGCACGATCCGGTGACCGTCCTGGCGGCTCCCAGAAATTTAATTTTCATTAAAAAACCTTATTTATCAGGTGCGTCGGGCAGGCTGCCCCGGCAGGCGGCCATGCCTCCCGCAGCTGACTCTTTTATTGATGCCGGCTACTCTTTTGCCGCTTTTTTGAGCCTTTTGGCTTCTTTTTTTTCTTTGGCTGTTTTTGCAGGTTTTTTCTTTTCGTCCTTTTTGATATCTCTTGTTTTTGCCATAAACCTTGCCTCCGAAAATTCTGGTTATCAACCGTCCGGTTTCTGCTTCCGCTTTTTACGACCTATGCCACCGACGACAAGACCGGCTCCGCCGCCTTTATCCATCATCCTGCCCCTTTCGTCAACAGGCTTCTTTCGATTTCCATGATCGCCTTTCCCAGAGAGCTTTCCATTTTTTTATCCCAGTGGCGAAACTCAACGCTGACTTGCTGGAAGCGTTTTCCCGGCCTGACTGCCCGCGGCCGTCCCACGCGCCTGATGATACCCTCGACATCGAAAATTCCGTCCCCGATGAGCAGCTTGAATTTTACCTGTTGTCCGGGCTGAAAAAACTGAGCATCCGGATAAATAAATTGTGCCCCTCCCAGTGAAATATCTATCAGGCCGACTTTTTTTTCCTCCCAGAAAAGAGAGAGATCACTGCCTGCGGGAGGTTTGATGCGGAAATACATGCGGAAATCCATCGGCTCAGACCTGTGCAGCCTTTTGATCAGCAGCGCCTGAGTGTTTTTACCGGACGACATAGCGTAGTCACTGACGAGCTCGGCGAGGAGCCCGGCAAAACCGAAGCGCAAGGTCCGTGCGCCTATATGAATAAGGTAAGTCAACAGCACCTTGCGGCCCAGAAAACTCTTTTGCAAAGCAGGCGAGGTCTGTGACGTGGTTACGAAAGAATCGTCGCAATCATAGACGCTGGCCCTCAAATAATGGGCTTTTGATTTGTTGAGCTCGCTTTCAAAAACTATCGTGAGAGGTGTTCCCGGTTTAAGCTCCGTTTTTTTCATGCGGGTGACCTTTTCGGATTTCGGAGATCTTTTTGTGAATACTGCCATAATAGCAAAATACGGACTAATCTTCAAGCACAAGGCAGGAATAAATACGCGAAGCGTAACCTTAATTGTCCTCCGCCGGCGGAGGTGCCCCGATTCATCGGGGCGGAGGTGGAAAATAATAGTGCATAGCTCGGCGGCTGGTGGATGAAGGCTAAAGGCTAAAGGCTAAAGGATAAAGGATGCTTCGACAGGCCGAGCACGAACGGTCAGTAAAGAGAGCAGCACGAACGGGTATTACAGCCTAGGATGATCGGCCAAGAAAAAACACCGCTCGCACTGAGCTTGTCGAAGCCTGTCCTGAGCTTGTCGAAGGGTGTGAGCGGCGCCGGTCGAAGCCTGCCTTGAGTTTGTCGAAGGGGTGAGCGGAAGTTTTAGGGTGGTTTGCCGTTCTGGTTCGACAGGCTCACCACGAACGGTCAGTAAAGAGCTCGCACGAGCGGTCAGTAAAGAGTTCACCATGAACGGCAGTAAAAGCTCAGCACGAACGGTAATAAGACTCGATGCCGGGGTGGACGGTGGCGGCAAGTTTTTTTTGTGGCGTGTTTTGCATCAGATGTGTTGCAAACGACACGAAAACTTCCGGTTTTTAGAAAATTAAAGCAAAATTGTGATCTCGGTTACAAATCTTGTGGTAAAAAACAACACACTCGTCGTACGGCCCCGACATATTTAACAGCGGCACGTTATTGAAAATATTCTAATAATATTCATTATGTACAATAAGAATAAATCATTATAAGAGGTGTGCCGGAGGATTGCTTTACCTTGTGCATTCGCCCGTCCCGTAGCTTTGGCGAACGATAAAGGATTATTTTTGTTGTGGCACCGAAGTTGCTCTGTTTCCTGTCTGCAGGTGAAATAGCGCGTGCCGGCAGGGGAAAATTCCTTGCAATTTTTACTGGCCGATGCTAGTTTCGCGCCGCGTCTGACCGGCATGTGGCCGCTTTTTTAAGGGCTTGCGCAGTGTCAGAACAGGCAGGTGGTCTTGTTTTGGAAATGCCCGTTTTTGAAGCAAGGCTGAAAACATTTATTTTCTCTTTAAAAAAGATAGGAGGAGAACATGAAGAGATTTTGGTTGGTTTTGCTGTCACTGGGGCTCATTG